>CAYZWQ010000017.1:14927-26843 GCA_964481355.1 uncultured Chitinophagales bacterium | reverse complement strand
CACAGATATTGTCCGACAAATACGGGCTGGAACATTCACAAGTTGCCGAAATGCAGCGCAATGTGTCCGAACAGGCTGCCAACGAGGGACTCTCGTACCGGCTCGACTTGGCCAAGAGTGGCAACAGCTTCGATGCGCACCAGCTGCTGCATCTTGCCAGGGCGCTAGGTGTGCAGCAGGAACTGAAAGAGCGTCTCATGAGAGCCTACTTCACCGAGGGAAAGGTCATCAGCGACACCGACACCCTAATTTCGCTCGCTGGGGATGTGGGCATCGATGCCGATGCGGCCCGCCGGACCCTCATCGACCAGACCTATGCCGCGGCCGTTCGACAGGACGAGCAAATTGCATCCCAGATCGGAATATCTGGTGTCCCCTTCTTCGTGATCGACATGAAGTACGGCATCAGCGGTGCTCAGCCGACGAGTATTTTCGTGGATGCACTCAATACGGCGCTAGCTGAGACGATTGATGGGTCGGCTGGGGAAAAGAAATAGTGAACCAGTGAAAGAACTGAAGAGCACAGAAAGAAGGTCCTTCGCAGACGCTCGAGCTGCGCCTCAGTGTGTCAACTCTCAAGAAGGTTGTTCGCCGACTCCTGTTTTGTTTGGTCAACTCACAAGAAGGTTGTTCGCCGACTCCTCGCCTTCGGCTTCGGCGTGTCAGCTCACAATGACAGCATTGCCCGTATTTGGGAAGGGACTACACGGGCGGCTGCGCCGCCCGTGTAGTCCCCAATCAATAAATGTCAGCTTGTCATCCTGAGCTGACACATCGAGTGAAACGAGATGTCGGCGAAGGACCCTCTTAATAGTACACTCACTCAGGCTGCCAGGTCTTCATCTGGTCGCGGATGAACTGCTCGCACTTGTCGATGCCGATGCGCTCCTGGGTCATGCTGTCGCGGTGGCGTACGGTCACAGTCTGGTCTTCGAGTCCGTCGAAATCGACCGTGAAGCAGAACGGCGTGCCGGCCTCATCCAGGCGACGGTAACGCTTGCCGATGCTTCCCTTCTCGTCGAACTGCACCTTGTAGCTCTCGTTCAAGCCAGATTGCAGCTTTCTGGCGACCTCCATCAGCTCGGGCTTCTTGACCAGCGGAAAAATACCTGCAGTTATCGGCGCCAGTTTGGGGTGCATCTTGAGCACGGTCCGAATCTCCGATGCCGAACCATCTTCGTTTGGCACTTCCTCTTCACGGTAGGCATCGCAGAGCACCATCAGTGTGGCACGGTCGAGTCCGACCGAGGTCTCGACCACATACGGGATGTAACGCTCGTTGTTGGCCTGGTCGAACACCTCCATCTTCTTGCCCGAGAACTCCTGGTGCTGGCTCAGGTCGAAGTCGGAGCGGTTGTGGATGCCCTCCACCTCCTGCCAGCCGATCGGGAATTCATATTGGATGTCGACGGCCGCGCGGGCATAGTGGGCAAGCTTGTCCTTCGGGTGATCCATGAAACGGAGCTTGTCGGCGCGGATGCCGATGCTCTTGTGCCATGCCAAACGCTCTTCCTTCCATTGATCGTAGGCCTCCATGTCGGTGCCTGGACGCACAAAATATTGCATCTCCATCTGTTCGAACTCGCGCATGCGGAATACGAACTGTCGCGCCACGATTTCGTTGCGGAATGCTTTGCCTACCTGCGCAATCCCGAACGGGATGCTCTGCCGCGAGGTGTTGAGCACGTTCAGGAAGTTCACGAAGATGCCCTGTGCGGTCTCTGGACGCAGATACACGCCATCGGCCTCGCTGGAGGTGGCGCCGAACTGGGTCTTGAACATGAGGTTGAACTGACGAACCTCCGTCCAGTCGAACGCACCTGAATCCGGACCCTTGATCTGCTCGCTGATGATGATGTCGTACAGGTCCTCCGTCATGCTATTGCGCGTGCCGGCGGTGTCGAGCAGCTGCTGGATCGAATCGGCCTGGTCGTCCTTGCCATTAGCGCGAATGCGACGGATGTGGTCTTCGATGAGCATGTCGGCACGGTAGCGACGCTTCGACACCTTGTCGTCGATCATAGGGTCATTGAATCCGCCCACGTGACCGCTGGCCTCCCAGATGCGCGGATGCATGAAGATTGCGGAGTCGATGCCCTCAATGTTCTCGTGCTTGCGGGTCATGGCGCCCCACCAGGCCTGGCGCACGTTCATCTTGAGGTCGGCGCCGAGCTGGCCGTAGTCGTACACGGCACTGAGGCCGCCGTACACTTCGGATGACGGGAAGATAAAGCCACGCTTTTTGGCCAAGGATACGATTTGGTCCAGATTCTTCAGGGATTCCATGCGTTCGTCGGTAGATGGTGTCAAGTTTGTGATGATGGGCAAAGGTACGCATAAAGGGCCTTTTTTCATGCGAAATTGAACGTTTTGGACAGATTATTCCTTATTTTTGGGTGCTATTACCCCATCTATCATCCTCTATGCGCACATTTAACGTAGGTATCTTAGGTGCCACCGGCGCCGTCGGACAAAAATTCGTCGCACTCCTTCAAGACCACCCATGGTTCAAGGTCGCAGCTCTAGGAGCCAGCGAACGTTCGGCCGGCAAGACTTTCCGTGAGGCCACCAACTGGATCGAACCCATCCTCATGCCAGAATCCGTTGCAGGCATGGTCGTGACCGATTGCAGCCCGGAAGCCATGAAAGGGGTGGAATTTGTGTTTTCGGGCTTGGACTCGAGTGTGGCCACCGAGGTCGAAGGTGCCTTCGCAGCGGCGGGAATCCCCGTGATATCCAATGCCAAGAACTACCGCGACCACCCGAACGTGCCGCTGTTGGTACCCGAGGTCAACCCTGACCACATCTCCATGATCGATGCGCAGACCTTTGATCCGTCGGGCAAGGGATTCATCGTCACCAACCCCAACTGCGTGGTGGTGCCACTGGTGATGGCGTTACGACCAATCCACGATGAGTTTGGCGTCGACCAGGTGATGGTCACATCGCTGCAGTCCGTCTCCGGTGCCGGGTACCCCGGAGTGGCCAGCCTCGACATCCTCGGCAACGTGGTTCCCTACATCGGCGGTGAAGAGGAGAAGATTGCCTCCGAACCCCGCAAGCTGCTCGGACGCCTCGAAAGCGACGGCACCGTGCTCGATGCCGATATCGCCATCCACGCCACCGCGACACGTGTTCCCACCATCGAAGGTCACCTGCTGTCGATCACAGTCAAGCTCGACCGGCAGGTGCGCGATGCGGCTGAGATCGCAGAGCTGCTGCGTTCGTGGAAGAGCCCGCTCGAAGGCATGGACCTCCCCTTCGCGCCAAAGCATCCGCTGTGGGTGTACGACGACCAGCGCTACCCGCAGCCGCGCAAGCACGCCTACAACGAGAACGGGATGCAGACGGGCATCGGACGCCTACGCAAAGCGAGTATTTGGGATTTGTCCTTCGTTGCGTTGGCGCACAATACCGTGCGCGGCGCCGCCGGCGGAGCCATCCTGAACGCCGAGCTCCTCGTAAAAAAGGGCCGGATGTAGACCCTCAGCCCCAGTCGGGCGGTATCCGTCACGGCAGTTTCCAACAAATCCCCCGAACGATTGCAGGTCGCACAAAGTTTGTATATTCTCAACATCCCTGTTGTCGATCTGTAAGCGCTATTTTATGTGATAACCATGGCACATGCCCTCAGTTCATGTGCCCGAATTTGGTTTAGATACACATCGATAACTGCTAACCGATAACCAACAACCGATCCCTGATCCCTGATCCCCGCTTATGGCTGCACCACGCAAGGTCACCTTCAATAACAAACTGGCGAAAGAATTCTCGCAGGCCGTTAAGGAACGAGTTAATGCGTATTTCGACGATAACGGAATTTCTCGCCATGCAAACATGCAGATGATCATTAAGACGATCACGTTGGTGTCGCTCTACGTCGTCGCCTACTTGGCTATCATGCTGGGAAATCTCCCTCTCGGCGTGATGTGGTTGCTGTGCGTTGTGATGGGAATCGGCATGGCAGGTATCGGCTTTTCGGTCTCGCACGATGCCCTTCATGGTGCGTATTCATCCAACAACAAGGTGAACACCGCACTTGGATTGACGTTCGACCTGTTGGGAGCCAACGGCTATATCTGGAAGATCACCCATAATGTGGTGCATCACACGTACACAAACATCCACCAGCACGACGAAGATCTCGAGGTGGCCGAGTTCATCCGGCTTTCCCCCCACTCGGAGTACAAATGGATTCACAGGCTTCAGCATTTCCTGGCCTTTCCAGCCTACAGCTTCGCAACGGTGTTCTGGGCATTCATCAAAGATTACAAGTACTTCTTCAAGGCGAATCTGGGTCCGTATGAGAACAAGTCGCATCCTGCCAAGGAGTGGGTCATCCTGATCGTGACCAAGATCCTGTACTACACCTACACCATCGCGCTGCCGCTGATGCTCCTCGACATCACCTTCATCCAGTGGCTGATCGGGTTCATGACCCTGCACATGGTGGCAGGCATCATCCTTGGTGTGATCTTCCAATTGGCGCATGTGGTCGAGCAGACCGACCACCCCCTTCCCGATGAGAATGCCCATATCGACAACCACTGGCTCATCCACGAAATGGAGACCACGGCGAATTTCGCGCGCGACAACAAGCTGCTGTGCTGGTATGTAGGCGGGCTCAACTTCCAGATCGAGCACCACCTTTTCCCAAAGGTGTGCAGCATCCACTACCCGGCCATCAGCCACATCGTGGAAGCCACTGCCAAAGAGTACGGCGTGCCCTACCACATGAACGACACCTTCCTCGGGGCCGTGGCCTCGCACTACCGGGTTCTGAAAAAGCACGGCCAACCGGAGTTTGTGTATCAGTGATCGGTTATCGGTTATCGGTTATCGGTTATCGGTTATCGGTATCATAAAATTTCTGGTCTTATGATCAAACAGATCATATTGATCCGCGGTCGATATTGAATGCTCGATGCTCAATATTCAATGCTCGATGTAATATGTCTGTCAATATCAATAAATACATATCTGACAGCGGGATGTGCTCGCGGCGCGAGGCAGACCGGCTTATCGAGCAGGGGCGGGTTCAGATCAACGGCAAGCGCGCCACTTTGGGCCAGCGAGTCACCGAGATGGACGAGGTTGTGGTCGACAGCCAACGTATCAAGGCCAAGACGAAGCGCGTCTACATGGCCTACCACAAACCGGTGGGGGTCACGACCACAACCGACCCAAAGGACCCAACCAATATCATACAATTCATAGACTACCACGAGCGGCTGTTCCCCATCGGCCGCCTCGACAAGGACTCCGAGGGACTCATATTCCTCACCAACGACGGCAACATCGTCAACAAAATCCTTCGGTCGGGCAATGCCCACGAAAAGGAATACATCGTTAAGGTCCACAAGTCCATTCAGCCCGATTTCATAGAGAAGATGTCAGCCGGGGTGCCCATCCTCGGTACACGCACGTTGCCATGCCCCGTACATCAGCTCGGCAAGAGCACCTTTCGCATCATCCTCGTCCAGGGCATGAACCGTCAGATCCGCCGCATGTGCGAAGTTCTCGGCTACAAGGTGACCGAGCTCAAGCGCGTGCGCATCATGGACATCCAGCTCGGCGACCTCAAAGCCGGACGCTGGCGCCTCCTAACCCCCGCCGAAGTCAAGACCCTGCAGGCCACCACCGCCGACTCAACAAGCGAACACAAACGTGCCAAGCGCCCACCTGTCATCCCGACGCGAAGCGGAGGGACCGGGCAACACCGTGGAACCAACCCACGGCAACGCCGTGGGACTGACGCGCAACACCGTGGGATCGACGGGCAACACCGTGGGAACGACGGGCAACGCCGTGGAACCAGCGAACCCCGCCGAGGCAAATCCCGCCCTTAAGGCACGCTCAACTTCCCAAAAACCACCTTCCTACCCCCGTAGTCGAAGCCGTCGCCTGCAAGGAACTCATTGGCCAGCACTGCGAACAGAACGGCCTCCTTGGCGTCGGGATCGAACCCGATGGTGGCAAACGATGTCAACTCCACCTCTGGCAGCAGCTCCTTCAGGGCAGCGATCAATGCCTTGTTGTGGATCCCACCCCCGCTCAAATACACCACAGAGCCCTCCAAATCGGGATGCTCACCACGTAGTGTTCGCACGATGGAAGTCGCACTCAGCCATGTAGCCGTTGCAACTTGCACGGCTGGCTCAGGCATGGGCATTCCCCCTACCAATGCTCTATGTTCCATCCAAATTGGATTGAAATACTCAGGGCCAGTGGTGCGAGGCAGTGGTTCATTAAACCATGGGTCGTTCAGGAGTGCACCTAGAAGCTCCATGTCTGGCGCGGATGACAAAGCGATGGCACCGTCGTCGTCGAACCTTCTATCTGGCCAGTGCTTCTGAACCAACTTGTCGATGAGCGTGTTACCAGGTCCCGTGTCAGTTGCTGATCTGAGGGCGGCCGTCCCCTTGGGTGTCAGCCAGGTGTAGTTCGCAATCCCGCCAATGTTGAGCAAGATGCGCGGTGTGTCGCCCCTGAACAGCAGATCGTCGACAAACGGAACCATAGGGGCCCCTTCACCGCCTAGAGCCGTGAACTTCTGACGAAAATCACTGACCGTCAAAATCCCCGTTTCAACAGCAAGTTGGTCGCCATCGCCGATCTGCAACGTAGCGTGAGGACGGCCTTGCATCCCATGGAAACTCCTGGGAGCGTGGAACACTGTCTGCCCATGCGATGCGATAGCGTCGATCTCTGTAGGATCTAAATCCCAGTTGGACAAAGCCTCAAGAACAAGCTTCCCATGCAACCTTCCAAGTTCCGTGTGCACCATGGTGAGATCCAACATATCGACAGTAGGAACTGAACTCACCCGACGGAGTCGCTCCTGCCAGTCGATATCGTAAGGTACCGTCACGAACCGCTCCAAATCCACGTGGGTGGCATCCCCATTGCCCGTAATGCGGCACAGCGCAATGTCGAGCCCATCGAGCGACGTGCCCGACATCAGCCCCACTATGCGCCTGCTCGGCGCATTTCGCAATTGCGTCAAGTAATTATTCAAGTACATAGCGTCAATATAAGACCCACCCCCCGAAAGTACATGCTGTCATCCTGAGCTGACACACCGAATGAAATGAGGTGTCGGCGAAGGAACCATGCCGAAGGCATCTAGACAATGAAAGTACATGCTGTCATCCTGAGCTGACACACCGATGCCGAAGGCGAGGTGTCGGCGAAGGAACCATGCCGAGGGCATCCCACTCATATCAAAGGTGAGCCTTGTCATCCTGAGCTGACACACCGAATGAAATGAGGTGTCGGCGAAGGAACTTGGTGCAACAATTACATTATATCGAGAACATTTCCCATATTTGTTCGTCTATCGCTACAACCGTTAACCAATGAGGCCATATGGACAGAAAATCTGCGATCAAACAGGGGTTGTCTTGGCTCAGGGGCCTTGCAGCTGACCCTCGTGAACAAGATGCTGCCTCCCAAACTACAGAGACACTGCCGAAGTTATCGGCCAATCTGTCGCTCGACCCATTCGTACCAACATCCGCCATGCCGTGGGACCGTCGGCGCATGCTGCACCTCACTCGCAGAATGGGTCTGACTCCAACACCCAGCTTGGTGAATTTCCTGAGTGGCTTCAGTCCGTCGGCCGCTGTCGACTACCTGTTCAACCTGGCAGTCAATACCCCAAAGATTTCTGAGCCGACATGGTCTAACATTGGTGTCCCACCGCCAAACTCAACGGACCAGGAACGACAAGCTTACTTGCAACAGCGTGGCGTATGGACTGCCGAATTTCGGACCACACTGACACGCCATATCCTAGACACTGGGTTGAGCGGGAAAATGACCCTGTTCTGGCATAATCATTTTGTGACGGAGTTCAGCGATTATGGCAACAGCCCCCAATACGCCTATCGCTACATCAAGGCGATCCAAGACCATCAATTTGGCAATTTCAAACAGTTGACATTCGCCATTGGGCTGACACCGGCGATGCTGTTATACCTCAACGGCAACCAAAACCAACGTGTGAGTCCGAACGAGAACTACGCCCGCGAACTGCTCGAGTTGTTCACGCTTGGAGAGGGCAACCGCTACACTCAGCAGGATATCGAGGAGCTGGCACGGGCTCTAACCGGATACCAGGTCAATGCCCAGACTCTTGCGGTAGTTTTCAATCAAAATCGTTTCGACAACACCACGAAGACCATCTTCGGCAAAACAGGAAATTATAACTATACAACGGCCCACAACCTGTTATTCGACGAGCACAGCGACCTCATCGCAAGGCACATATGCCGAAAGATGTACAACTATTTTGTCTATCCAAATGCGCCCGAAGTGGTCGTAGATGAATTGGCCCAACTATTCTTGAACTCCGGCATGCAAATTGAGCCCGTATTGAGGGTTCTGTTCAAGAGCAGCCATTTCTTCGACGACGAGCTGATCGGCTCGATGGTTTCGTCGCCGGTGGAGCACTTCGGCAATTTCATGAGCATGCTCGATGTGCCGAGGGCGAACCAAGATCTTCGGAACTTGTTCAATTATACTTCGCAGACGGGTCAGTTTCTCCTCCAGCCCCCCGATGTGTCGGGATGGAGAGGTCACCGAAATTGGCTCGACACCAGCACGCTGCCCACACGCTGGAATCTGATGCAACAAAACATCACGCGTTACCGCACCCAACTGCTGAACTTTGCCAAGTCGATGCCGCAGCCAAACAAACCGTACGATCTGGCACGCGACATGGCGGAGTATATGGTAGCCGTTCCCCTCTCCGATGACGAGTACACCAATCTCGGGAATGTGCTGCTGGGTGGATCGCCATCCTACGAGTGGAACATTGACAGCGACGGGGCTGCCTCGCGCGTGCAGGCACTCGTGGCGTACATCGCTCTTCTTCCTGAATTTCAACTGAACTGAGTCCCCGAAAGGAACGCATCATGTGCCAACACGACCACATAACGAAGCCGGTGCAGCGACTCGGCGAGGCGCTCGAACATGGCGAACAGCATACGCAAGACCATGCCCGCTGGTCACGCAAAGATTTTCTCATGACCGGTGCAATGGCTGCCGGTTTTCAGTTTTTGCTTGGAAACACACCGGTAAAGGCATTTGGATCGCATCCCATTTTATCGATGCTGCGCACGATCGAGACGGACCGTGTGCTTGTTCTCATTCAACTCAATGGCGGAAACGATGGCCTGAACACGGTCATCCCCATCTCTAACGACATCTACTACCAGCGCAGGCCAACCATTGCAATTGCAAAATCGAATTCATTGCAGTTGACGCCCGATGTCGGTTTGAATCCGGGCTTGGCCGCACTCGAGTCGATGTGGGGTGACGGCCACATGAACATTCTGCGCAACGTGGGCTATCCGGATCCCAACCTGTCCCACTTCCGTGCCACCGACATCTGGGTGAGCGGCTCCGACAGCGATGTGATCGAGACCACGGGCTGGATGGGCAGATTTCTCGACATGGAGTACCCCGACTACGGAGCGGAACCACCTGACGCACCCGTGGCAGTACAGATCGGCACCAATCAGTCCCTTCTTTTCCAAGGCCCGGCCAATGGTATGGCCATGAACATCAGCAGTACGGCCCTGTTCGAGCGTTTGGCTGCCGAAGGCAAGGCATACGACACCAGCGGATTGCCAGACACCACATGGGGTCAAGAGATGGCCTGGGTGCGCAACTTGGCCAATCAATCGTACACCTATGCCGGTGCCGTTCAACAAGCAAGCAACAATGCAACCAACCAAGCCGACTATCCTGCGAACAACAACTTGGCGACCAACTTGGCCATTGTTGCCAAACTGATCAAAGGCGGTCTGGGCGCAAGGGTGTACATGGTTTCGCTAGGCAGCTTCGACACGCACGCAAACCAGTTGGTAAACCACGAAAACCTGCTCCGAAATCTTGCCGGCGCCGTGAAGTCCTTCTATGACGACCTTGCATTCCAAGGCTTGAAGAACAAGGTGACGGCCATGACCTTCTCCGAGTTCGGCCGCCGTGTGAGCGAGAACGGCAGTAATGGTACCGATCACGGCACCTCGGCGCCGATGTTCCTGTTCGGCGAGGGTGTCAAGGGAGGTTTCACGGGTTCGGCGCCAAACCTTGCGAACCTCGACAACGGCAGCAACCTCCGCTTCGAGACCGATTACCGCCAAGTCTATGCCACCATGATGCGCGATTGGTTTGGCATCCCGGCAGAAGTTGCAGATGAAGTGTTTGGCGCACCTTTCGAGACGTTGGATCTTGTTCAAACACCGGTATCTACCCGATTGGGTGACGATCCGACGTTGCCTGGAACCTTCACATTACGTCAGAACTACCCGAATCCATTCAATCCAAGCACGGTGATATCATACACCCTACCCCGGTCGGAGCGTGTTTTACTTCGTGTATTTGACATTGGTGGACGCCTAGTGCGCACGCTGGTCGATGCCGATCAATATGCAGGCACCTACGAGGTCACCTTCGACGCATTCGACCTGGCAAGTGGGGTGTATGTATATACTTTGGAGACATCCGGCTACCGCAAGTCACTGAAGATGACGCTGGTAAAATAAACCTGGTTCATCCGTCAGTTTTCAACCTTCATTTTGTGCAGGTGCTCAATCAGTTTGGAAGCAAGTTCCTTTCTGTCGATGGGCTTGGTGATGTAGTCGTCCATACCGGCGGCCAAGCATTTCTCGCGCTCTCCCACGATGGCACCGGCCGTGAGGGCGACAATGGGAGTGCGGCCCATCCGATTGACGAGCTCATAATTCCGGATCGCTTGCGTAGCCTCATAACCATCCATTTCCGGCATCTGTATGTCCATCAATACAAAGTCGGGCACCTGAGTGGTGAAGAGCTGTACAGCTTTTTTACCGTCCTGTGCTTCCAAGCACGTTGCGTTCGGGATGAATTTGTGAATGAGCGCCTTGACGAGAACCAAGTTGAGCATCACATCTTCAGCGATGAGTATCGACGGCGACAATGACCTCAACCGTTCGCGTTCATGTGCTGCCAGATCGAGACCATTCTGCACTTGGTTTGGATCGACGCTTACTAGTTCCTTAGAAATGGCAGACCGATGCAAGGTGAAATAAAACGTGCTCCCTTTGCCCGTTTCACTCGTAAACTGAATGGTGGAACCCATCTTGTCCACCAACGACTGTGCAATCACAAGTCCTAATCCCGTTCCGCCATACTTTCTGGTCGTTGAAGCGTCGGCCTGCGAAAACGTCTTGAACAGCCTACCCTGCTGCTCTTTTGAAATCCCGATGCCAGTGTCCTGGACCTTGAAGGTCAACAGACCATCAACGTCGGCTTCATTGGGCTGCTCATAGTCGATACTGAGTATCACACTGCCGCTGTCAGTGAACTTGATGGCGTTGCTCAACAGGTTGACCAACACTTGCTTGAGACGGATGGGATCTACCTTTACAAGCCTCGGAACTTCCGCATCGAACACTGTTGAGAACTTCAACCCTTTCTGGGTGGCGCTGTACTTAATGATTTCAACCGTTTGATGAATCAACTCAGGCAGATCCGTCTCAATTTCCTCCAGATCCATCTTGCCAACTTCAATCTTTGTGAAATCGAGCACATCGTTCACGATCCCGAGAAGGGCGTGCGCCGATGCAACGGAACTGTCGACATAACGGCGCTGCTCCTCGCTCAAGGGCGTTGTGGCCAACAGCTCCGTGAATCCGATCACCCCATTGAGCGGTGTTCGAATCTCATGGCTCATATTTGCCAAGAAAGTGCTTTTGGTGTAGCTGGCTTGGATCGCCGTTTCCTTTGCTGCAACCAGATCGTTCATGAGCCCGATCCGAATTTTGGAGTTGAGCAGTACTTTGGCAAACACGTCAAGAAGCCTGACTTCCTCGGCACTGAAATGCCGCTTCTTTTTCACCGAGTCGAATCCCACGAATCCATACAGCT
>CAYZWQ010000017.1:0-14917 GCA_964481355.1 uncultured Chitinophagales bacterium | reverse complement strand
GGATGGATATGAGGCTCTTGATACCCTGAGCGATCAAATGTTCTCTAAGATCTTCCGGTATGGAGCCGCCGAGCACATCGTCGATTTGGTATGGCCTTCCCCCTTCATGAGCTGAAAGCCATTCAGGGAAATACTTCATCGGTACGTTTTGCTGCGATTCGATCGCTGGCTCAATTCCGTCACCACACCATTCATGCGTGTTCGATGCCGTTTGGTTATTATGATCCATCACATATAGATACGATCTGTCGGCTTTGACGAATTCGCCGATCTCTCTAAGTGACGTATTGATGATGATATCGATGTCGTTCGAAGGTATGTTTATAAATCGAGCTATGATATCCATCAGCAATTCTTGCAGGCGCGACAAATTGTCGAGCTCTTTGTCCGATTGAATCCGGTTGAAAACGTCAGCCAGCAAGTTTGAGATGACCGTCAGGAAGCTCATCTCCTCATCGTTGAAGTGAGTGAAGTCCTTCGTAAAGTCAAAACCCCAAAAACCGATTCTGGTATCATATTTCGAAATAGGGAAAACGGTGAGAGACTTGATCCCTTGGCTCAAAAACACACTTCTCTCCAAATGCCCCTCATCCGGTATGGTTGTAACATCCGCAAGGTGAATCGGCAAACCCTTTTGAATCAACCCATGCCAGTAGGGATAATTGTCGATGGCCTCATTTTGCATCTGATCGATAAATGGCTGAGTCCCCTCTGAACACCACTCATGGCTGTTCCTGTATGTGTGTCCGTCGTCATTGTAGATAAAAATGTAGCATCGGTCCGCATTGTAGAAGGACCCCAATTTGCCCAATATTGCCGTCAGACTGCTGTCGATGGTGTGCGCATCCACGGTAACAAGCGCCTGCGATATCTCCGATATAAGCCGCTGCCTGTCCACCCTTCTGGCCAATTCTATCTGATTGTTCTTTTGGTCGGTGATGTCGAACGATATGGTGACGATGTTATCTGGTTCAGTCGAAAATGCCTGAATTTTGAACCATTTACCCAGATAGGTCGAGTACTCCTCAATCTCATATTTGGATCCGTCGTTTGCAATTTTCTGAAATTGCTCGAGAAGGAAAGAATGGTCGATCCAAGAATCTGGAAAAGCCTCCGTTACCTTCTTTCCAATCAATTCACCAATTGTGCGGTTCACGGTGTCAGCGAAAGCTTGGTTGGCATCTACAAACTCGTAATCGACAGCCACACCGTCATGATCGTACAACAGCCTTCGCTTGGCGTAGGCAAAATGCGCACTCTCAATGATTTGTTGATGTGTGTTACTTATGCTACTCATACCGATATTGTACCCGTATATGGCAATGTAGCAACATTATTGACAATTTGTGCGAATATTGGCTGAAAACCGATAGCATTATCCATATTCTGAACGATGGTTTGACGAAATGAATTTTGAATGAAACTATCCTGAACAGGACCAAACCTAACGATACTCCAAAAATGGCCGGCCTGCGTCTCGTTTCACTCTTTGCGTTTTCGATGTGTTTGCTTGTGGCAGCATCTGCGAGACGTGACGTAAAAGCACAACCGAAAGTGGATGCCAATGCGTCCATCGTGAAGGAGGCTCGATCGGTAGGCACGTTGAACAGCCTGCTCATCGAGCAGCACGACGAAATTATCGTCGAAGACTACTGGGGGCGCGCCCGCCGCGACCGCGACACCAACATCAAGTCGGCGTCGAAGAGCATCCTCTCGCTGCTGGTGGGCATCGCCATCGACAAAGGGTACCTGGAAGGGGTGGAACAGCCCATCGGACCCTTTTTCAAGGCGTACTTCGATGAGAACCCTGATCCTGCGAAGGAGTCGATCACCATCCGCGACCTGCTCACCATGCGTGGCGGACTCGAAACCACCAGCTTCCGGAACTATGGCACCTGGGTGACCAGCCGCAACTGGGTGCGCTTCACCCTCGAGCGGCCGATGGAGGGCACGCCCGGCCGCGAAATGATCTACAGCACCGGATCGTCGCACCTGCTGTCGGCCATCCTCACCGAAGCCACCGGGATGTCGACCATGTCCTTCGCCGATCGCTACCTGTTTCAGCCGCTTGGCATCACAGTTGGAGGCTGGGACCGCGATCCACAAGGGATCTACATGGGTGGCAACAACATGGCACTATCATCGCGCGACATGCTCAAAATCGGGGATCTGATGATGAACATGGGCATCCACGAAGGCGAGCAGCTAATCCCCAAGCAGTGGATCCTCGACTCGGTGAACATCTACACGAAAAGCAACTTCAACGAGAACGATTTTGGCTATATGTGGTGGCGACGCGTGGTGGCTGGCTATCACGTCATTTTTGCATGGGGCAGCGGCGGACAGTATATGATGATGCTCCCCGAGCTCGATGCGATTGTGGTTGTCACCTCAGAAATCGACACTGTGCAGCCCGAGCGTGGGACCCGCCGCGACATCTTCCGCTTTTTGGAGGAGGACATTGTACCGTTGTTGGAGAAACATATGAATTGAACTAGTTGCAACAGTTTGTTACATTGGTTGCAACGATTGATTAACATCCATTGAACAGTTTCGAGTTCGGTGATCATTAATATGAACGGCAAAAAAGACATCGTCTGGTTCGGCATGAAGCTGACGCCCGAGGAGAAAAGGCGGATAATGCTGCTGTCAAAGCTTGAGGGACGAACCCAGAAAGAGGCGGTCATGAACGCCGTAAACGAGAAAATCACCGAATATGAAGTGCCGGCCGAAACGGGCTCCATCCTAGACCAAATCCGAGAACATAGCGGAGTGGTGACTGACAAAGCTTCGGATCTTTCGACGAACAAGAAGCGTCTTGAGGGGTATGGATCAAAGAATAATCGTTGATACAGGCCCTTTAGTTGCCTTCTTTAACCGCCGAGATGAGTATCATCACTGGGTATTGCTACAGTTGTCCACCCTGCGAGGAACACTCGTCACTACAGAGTCCGTCATTTCAGAGTGCCTCTATTTGCTTGACTATTCAAAGGTTGCGATAACTGCGATCCAGGACATGGTCATTAGCAAAAAATTGCTGATATCGGATGTCCCGGCGCGTGATTTTTCGGAGGTCCTGAAGCTAGTCGAAAAGTATCAGGATCTGCCCGCATCTAGGGCAGATGTGTCGTTACTGGTGGTGTACAACTCGATGAAAGATGCAAAGATCCTCACATTGGATTCAGACTTCAAGATCTACCGAGCCACAGACGGTAAACCGCCTGTACTGATTGCCCCATTTGAGCAGTAAGTATTAGAACCACTGAATGCACTGAATTTTACTGAAATTTCTGGTAGTCGCTTTTCAGCGCACTTCTGCGTTTTCAGTGGTTATGATTTTAAACCACCGATGGCACGGATGGCACAGATGATTTCAAGCACTAATCCAACCGTGTTATCTGTGTGATCTGTGGTTCAATTAATCAGCTATCGGTGGTGCAGCTGCTCGACCAATGCCCCATAGCTGCTGTCCAGCTTGACCGACTGCTTCTCCCTCTCCAGGCACGCGGCCAAATGCGACGGCAATGCCACGTCGATGCCCAACGCTCTCTTCACCACCTCGCCGAATTTCGCAGGATGCGCCGTTCCCAATACAATGCCCATCCGCCCCGCAGGACCCTCACCCTGGCTGCGTCGCCAGACCGACACTCCCACGGCCGCATGCGGATCAAGCACGTAGCCCGTCTGATCGTACACCTCGCGCATGGTAGACAGTGTCTGCTCATCGCTCGCCCAGCCCGAGCCCACATCCCGCCGCATCTGCTCACGGTCGCCCCCATACAGCGCCAACATGCGGGCGAAGTTGGACGGATTGCCCACGTCCATGGCGTTCGACAAGGTGGGCACCGACGGTCCCGGACTAAACTCGCCACCTCCCAGATATTCGGGCACCACATGGTTCGCATTGGTGGCCGCCATGAACTGTGCGCCCGAAGCGCCCATTCGCTTCAAGAACAGTCCAGCCGTAAGGTTGCCAAAGTTGCCGCTAGGAACCACAAAGACCGGATCGGCGCCTGATGAAACTTGTGCCAAGGCTCTTGCGTAATAAAAAGATTGGGGTATGAGTCGCGCGATATTGATCGAATTGGCCGAGCTGAGCGCCACTCGGCTATTGAGCTCGCCGTCGTTGAAGGCGCGCTTCACCAAAGCCTGGCAATCGTCGAAGGTGCCCTCCACCTCAAGGGCGGTCACATTGCGTCCAATAGTGGCCATCTGCATCTCCTGTACACGGCTGATCTTACCCGACGGATACAGCAATACCACGCGGATGCCGGGCACGTCGAGGAACCCATGGGCAACGGCGCTGCCGGTATCGCCCGAGGTGGCGGCGAGGATGGTGATTTCCTTCCCCTTGTTGATCCGCGCAAAGACGCGGGCCATGAAACGCGCCCCGAAATCCTTGAAGGCGAGCGTCGGACCATGAAACAGCTCCAAAACGGCCAAATCATCTGCGATCTGAACCAACGGAGCGTCGAACTGCAGCACGTCGGTCACGAGTTCGCGCAGCTCGGTATCATCGAAGACATCTTCCACAAATCCTTTGGCAATGTCGACCCCGATGTCGACGAACGAGCGGGATGCCAATCCATCAAACCATTCCTTAGGCAGCACAGGGATGGTCTCGGGCATATAGAGTCCGCCATCGGGTGCCAATCCCTTGCTCACGGCTTGGGCGAAACCGACACGGTGCGAACGGTCGTTGGTACTGTAGAACATCATATCAGTCGAGGATTTTGGGTCCGACGCGGTTGATGCCCGACACATACACATCGCTGTCGAGCCCGATCTGCCTGAAACGCTGCTGCATGGACGAGGCCACGCGCTCGGCGGTGCCGGCATCGGCGCTGAGAGCGAAGATCGACGGACCCGATCCGGAGATGCTGCATCCGAGGGCGCCGGCATCCAAGGCTGCATATTTCACTGCGTCGAATCCCGGGATGAGTACACCGCGGATGGGCTCGACGAGCACGTCGTGCATGGACCGTGCGATGAGTGCCGTGTCGCCTTGCAGGATTCCTGCCACGAGTCCGGCCACATTGCCCCATTGCACCACGGCTTTGGCCAGGGTGACGTAGCTGCGCATGATGCGTCGGCTGTCTTCGGTACGGATTTCAATATGAGGATGCACGACCGATGCGAACAGTTCACAGGCTGGCTGCAAAGGCACGATGTCGGGCGGATCATTGCTTCGCACGAGGGTGAATCCACCATACAGACAGGCCGCGGCGTTGTCGGCGTGCGCTGCCCCACAGGCAACGCGTTCACCCTCGAGGGCATAAATGAGCAGCTGGGCGCGGTCGACGGGGCTGCCGAGCATGGCGTTCACGGCGTAGACACCCGCAACGGCACTGGCAGCGCTGGAACCGAGTCCACTACCCAAGGGCATCTGCTTGTGGAGGGTCACCTCGAAGCCGCCTTCCGCCGGATGCTCCTCCAAATACTGCAGGATGGGCACCGTCACGGTATTGCGGTCGGCCTCGCGGGGCAACCGGCCGCCATCACCCGTGATGTCGACGATGCGCACACCGGGCTTGCTTGAGCGGCGCACGATCACCTCGTCGCCAGGGGCGTCGATGGCAAAGCCAAGCACGTCGAAACCGGGACCCACATTGGCCACGGTGGCAGGGGCAAATACTCGGATGGTCTGCGACATGGTCATCTCGCGCTCTGGGCTATTCGAAGCACATCCGCGATGACCCCGCTGGCGGTAACGTAGGCACCGGCACCCGGACCTTTGATCACCATCGGACGCGTACGGTAATGGTCGCTCGTGAAGGCCACGATGTTGTCGGTGGCGTCGAGGCTGAAGAACGGATGCTCAGGTCCCACTTCCTGCAAGCTGACCACTCCCATGCCGTCGGCAAATCGGGCGATATAGCGCAGAACCATGCCGGCATCTTTGGCGCGACGGTACCGCTGCTCGAACGCTTCGTCAAACTGCTTGAGGGTATCGAAGAAGGAGGCGATGTCAGGCGTCGTACGGGCAGGTTCGGGGACGAGGTTCTCGATCGACAGATCGTCGAACTCTAGCTCAAATCCGGCTTCGCGGGCCAAGATGAGTAGCTTGCGTCCGACGTCGTGACCATTGAGGTCGTCGCGCGGATCGGGTTCGGTGTAGCCCATGTCTCGCGCCTGGCTAAGCAGCTGCGAAAACGGGACCGATCCGTCGTAGGTATTGAACAGGAAGCTCAATGTGCCCGAAAGCACGCCCTCGATGGCATGGATGCGGTCGCCGGTCGAAACCATCGACCGCAGCGTGTTGATGACGGGCAAACCGGCACCGACGTTGGTTTCGTAAAGGAACTGCACGTTGTGCCGCTGGGCAAGCCGACGGAGCTCGCGATAGCGCTCCATTGGGCCCGAGTTCGCCTTTTTGTTAGGGGTCACAATGCTAATGCTCGAGCGCAGCACACGGTCGTAGACGGCGGGGACATCACCTGTGGCCGTGCAGTCGACGAACACGCTGTTCGGCAGGTTCATCGCGCGCATCTGATCGGCAAAACCGACCATATCGGAGGCCTGCTCCGCGGTTTCGAGGCGGCTACGGACATCGCCGATGGCGATGCCATCCGCATCGAGCACCATCTTGCGGCTGTTGGCAACCCCTGCCACATGGATGTCGATCGAGTATTCGTTGTGCAGCACTTCCCGCTGCTTCTCAAGCAGGTCAAGGAAAGTGGATCCGATGAGCCCGGTACCCACCAGGAATACATTCAATGTCTTGAGTCCGGACAAGAAAAACGCATCGTGCAGTGCGTTGAGGGATTTCGCCTCATCTTTCCGCGATATCACGATCGATATGTTCAGCTCCGACGAGCCCTGCGCGATGGCCACGATGTTGATGCCGTTGTTACCAAACGCCTGGAAAATGCGCGCGGCGATGCCCGGCGTACGCTTCATGTTCTCGCCCACGATGGCCACGATGGCCAAGTCGCGCTCCACGATGACTTCATTCACCAGACCGTCTCGGATTTCATGGCGGAAGGCGTGCTCGAGCTGGGCTTTCGCCTCGTCGGCCTGGGCGGGAAGTACGGCGAAGCACACGGTGTGCTCCGACGATGCCTGCGTGATCAGGATCACGTTGATGCCCGCCTGCGCCAGGGTGTCGAAGATACGTCCTGCAACCCCCGTCACACCCACCATGCCCGGACCCGTGATGCTGATGAGGGCGATGTCGGAGATACTGGAGATGCCTTTGATGGGCGAGTCGGATACGACTGCTTCGTTCGAGATGACCGTCCCCTCCGCACTCGGGTTCATCGTGTTCTTGATACGAAGCGGAATCCCCTTTGCCAAAGCCGGCTGCATGGTAGGCGGATAGATCACCTTCGCACCAAAGTGCGACAGTTCCATCGCCTCCTCATAGGTGAGTTGCTCGAGTGGGAAAGCGCGCTTTACCTTGCGTGGATCGGCAGTCAGCACCCCATCCACATCCGTCCAGATCTGGATTTCTTCGGCGTCTAGGGCGGCGCCGATAATGGAAGCCGTGAAATCGGATCCTCCGCGGCCCAGAGTGGTCGTCTCGCCCTTTTCGGTCGAGGCTATGAAGCCCGTGAACACGTGCACGATGCCCGGCTGCCTTGCGATATACTCTTTCACGAGCGGATAGGTAACCGATTGATCCACGCGGGCGTTTCCGAACTGGGCATTGGTGCGGATGCACTGGCGTGCGTCGGCGAAGGTGGCCGGCGTTCCGGATGCCGATAGGGCGGCCGCTACGATAAAGGCCGAGAAGCGCTCGCCGAAGCTCACGATGGCATCCATGGTGCGAGGCGACGCCTCACGCACTAGGTAAACGCCGTTGAGGATGTCTTCGAGCTCGTTGAAGGTAAACTTAAACTGGGCCAGCACGCCGCTCTGTTGCTGCACGGGCACGAGCGCCTTGATCGCCTCGATGTGCCGGCGCTCCATCTGCTCGAGCACTGTCACGTATCCGATGTCGCCCGTTGACGCACGTGCACCTAAGCTGAGGAGCTGGTCGGTCACCCCCTGGAACGCCGACACCACGACATGGACGGGTCCCTCGGTCGACAGATTGCCGACGATGGAGGCCACATCACGTATGCGGTCGGGGGTGCCCACAGAGGAGCCGCCAAATTTGAGAATTTTCATCCGTATTGATATCAACACAATCGTAAACTGTGTAAGTTAGGATTTTGCGATGAAATCTCCCCCTCATGAAAAAGCGCTTTCTCGTTCTCATCCCCCTGCTGGCCATCGTTGGTTGTACACCATCGAACCCACAGCTTCAAGGCATATCGGACATGGAGTCCCGGCTCGTCATGCTTAGCTCGCAACCGGATGCGTTCCAGGCGAAGTGGGATTCCCTCAAGATGGCCGGACGCATTCCATACGTTGAGGACGATTCGGTGTTGTTCGTCTACAACGGCGACGCCGACTCGGTGGCATGGGCGGGCGATTGGAACCGCTGGGGCAACGAGTGGGGAGAGCGGGCCATCGGAACCGAAGTTGCTCCCGGGCTCTTCACTTACAAGCGTCGATTCGACCCCAAATCACGTCTTGATTACAAAGTGGTGGTTGATGGGGAGTGGATCCTCGATCCGGGCAACTTGCATGTACAATATAGCGGATTCGGCCCCAACTCCGAGCTTAGGATGGGCGCCTGGGAGTTGGACTCCATCACCGTCGAGCGCCCGAATGTCACAAAGGGCACACTGACCGAGGTGATGATCACCGAAAGCAAGGAGATGGGCTACAAAGTCGCGTGGCAGGTCTATGTACCGCCGGCCGGACTCGAACCTCCCTATCGTGTGATCTATGTCACCGACGGGCAGCAGTACTCCGATCCCTTGCAAGGCGGCCTGCCCACCGTGCTCGACAATTTGCATGCCGACAAAGCGATCGAACCGACCATGGCAGTGTTCATCGATCCACGCGACCCAGATACTGGCGAGAACCGTCGTCGCCCGGAGCTCGTCCTGCATCAGCCTTTCCAAGATTTCATCGACAAGGAGCTTATCCCGTTGGTCGATTCCACCTATCAGACCCTCGACACACCCGAGGGACGCGCCATTATGGGGACATCACTCGGCGGACTCAATGCAACCTACACCCTCATGGTGCTCAAGCACCGCTTCGCCTTTGCCGGGGCCCACTCGCCTGCATACCGATTCAACGACTCGCACGAAGCCATCTTCGAGATGGCCAGAAGCCATGATTTCTCGGGCCAGCGCATCATCATGAACTCAGGCAATGTGTTCGACACCGAGGTCGGCGCCCGCGAAATGGTCGAAATCCTGCGCTCAAGAAACGTAGACTATAAATACTACGAGGTACCCGAGGGTCACTCCTGGGGCAACTGGCGCGCCTTCATGGACGAAATGGTGCTCGGGTTTTGGGGACAGGAATAAACCTGCCCCTCGCTCTTGCCGTTGCTCTTGTTCTTGCTCTTGCTCTTGTTCTTGCTCTTGCTCTTGTTCTTGTTCTTGTTCTTGCTGTCGCTCTTGCTTAGCTTGAACCATCTTCAAACATAACCCGCACTCATGACGCCGCTTTTTACAAACGACGCCGTAGTCCTGGCCATCCTCTTCGGGATTCTGGCCACCGTGTTCGTGACCTCCCACAGCGAACGCCCCGTTTTCAAGAAATTCTACACCTACGTCCCATCCCTCCTGCTCTGTTACTTTGTGCCGAGCCTCTTCAACTCGGCGGGCATCATATCGGGTGACGCCTCCCAACTCTACTACATCGCATCGCGCTACCTGCTGCCAGCCTCGCTGGTGTTGCTCACCATCAGCATTGACATCAAGGGGATCCTCAATCTGGGGCCCAAGGCCCTGATCATGTTCCTGGCGGGTACGGTCGGCATCATGTTCGGCGGACCCATCGCCATGGCCATCGTCGGACTCATCTCACCTGAAACCGTTGGCGGCGAGGGTCCGGATGCCGTGTGGCGCGGACTCGCAACCGTGGCAGGCAGCTGGATCGGCGGCGGAGCCAACCAAACCGCCATGAAGGAGGTCTGGGGCGTAAGCGATAACCTCTTCTCGGCGATGATCACCGTCGATGTGGTGGTCGCCAATATCTGGATGGCATTCCTGCTCTACGGTGCTGGAATCTCCGCAAAGGTAGACAAATGGTTCAAGGCCGACGCCAGCGCCATCACCGACGTGCAGCAGCGCATTGAAGCCTACAAGGCGTCCATCGCGAAAATCCCGTCCCTCACCGATCTGGTGACCATCTGCGCCGTCGGTTTCGGCATCACGGGCGTCGCACACATGGTGGCCGACATCGTCGTGCCGGCGCTGCGTGTCCAGGCCGAGGTGCACCACTGGATCACCGACTTCAGCCTCGACTCCAGCTTCTTCTGGATCATCGTGGTGGCAACTACCGGCGGACTCGCCCTCTCATTTACCAAGACAAGGCAGCTTGAGGGCGCGGGTGCCTCCAAGGTCGGCAGTTTGCTTCTCTACGTTCTGGTGGCCACCATCGGGATGAAGATGAACCTGCTCGCCATCTTCGATAACCCAGGTCTGTTTGCGGTCGGCATCGTTTGGATGATCATCCACGTTTCGATCATGCTCGGTGTCGGCAAGCTCATCAAAGCGCCCTTCTTCTTCGTGGCTGTCGGCAGCCAGGCCAATGTGGGAGGTGCCGCCTCAGCGCCGATCGTGGCCAGCGCCTTCCATCCAGCCCTGGCTCCGGTGGGAGTTCTCCTCGCCGTGTTCGGTTACGCGCTCGGCACCTACGGCGCCTATCTGAGCGCGTTGATGATGAGCGTGATTGCCGGCGGACCCTGACCTATATCCGCTTAAGCATCCAATCGACGATTTCAGCGATGAGCCCGGGTCCCTCGGGCTCGTTTAATATCTCGTGGCGGGCTTCGGGAACCAACACATAGGTTTGGTCGGTCGATCGCACCGAGGCTAAGAGTTGCTCTGACCCGGCCGGGGCGGTAAGTCCGTCGCGCTCGCCGTGGCCCACCCAGATGGGCCGATCGATCGCCGGGGCGGCAGCCAGCGCCATCCTACCGGCACGGATGAGCTGCCATCCCATGCCGAAACGAACTTTCCCCACATAATTGAGCGGATCGTCCTTGTATTTGCTGCTGGCTTCGGGATCGCGGCTTACATCGCTGGCCTTGAGCGGCATGAACGGCACCTTGGGCAGCAAGGCCGCCGGAATCGGTGACAGCAGCTGCAGGAATTTCGGGGTGTTCGCGATGATCAGGGAGGCTCCGCTCAGCACCAGCCCACGGATGTGGCCGTTCTTTGTGGCGACCACCATCGTTGCTATTGCAGCCCCCATGCTGTGGCCAAAAACGAAGGTCGGGATTTCGGGGTGTCGGCCCAGCATGTCGTCCAATACCTTCAGCGCATCATCGACGGCAATTTCAATCTTTGGAATATACCCCCGTAAACCATCGGAGCGGCCGTGACCGATATGGTCGGGTGCCATCACGCGGATGGAGGCATCGCAGCATGCTCGGGCGAGCGGCTCATAGCGTTGGGCGTGTTCGGCATAACCGTGCAGCAGCAACACCTGTGCGACGGGCTGCTTTCCGTCAGGTTCCCAATCGTGAATGAAATAGGCCAGCCCGGATGTTGATGTCGAACGTTGAGTCGTGTAACGCATAGGATGAAGTCAATAATCCTGATGAAGTATGATGCTTGTCATAAGCAGCCTGTCTGCCAAGTGCGTATATTGACAATAAGAAGAATATTTCAATTATGATCCGAATCGCAAAATTCCTCGGCATTTTTTTATTGGTGGCTGTAAGCCTTTTCGGAGGGATCTATTGGCTGAACAAATCGGCCATCGATGCGGTGCTGCGCAACGACTTGTCTGAGGGGACCGAATATGTTCCGCTCACCTACTCTCTCAAAGGGCTAGTCGAATATCTGGCCACCGAACCCGACACATACAGCTTGGTATCGGTTCGTTTCGACCAACCCGACAGCAGCATCCATTTCAATGCCGACACCCCGCGGTCGTTGGGCAATCTGGCCCACCTTCTGCTCATAGCCGACTACGTGGAAGCAGTCGGATCGGGCGAGGCCGACTCAACCGCTGCCATCGACTTTGCCCTGCTTGAGCAGCTCAAAGTCCCCCGCTTTGAGGTAAATCGCTTCAAGGGTGATTTGAGCGCATTGCGCGACTTGGACAATGCCACAATTGATGATCTGGTTGCAATGCTTGCGGAAAACAACAATACCGTATTTGCCGACTACCTATACTACTTTTTGGGCCCCGAGCGGATAAAAGGGCTCACAAACCGGTTTGGTTTGGTCAACATTGAGGCCCCTTTGCCGTGGTCTGGAATCGTCACGGCATGGGATCCCCGCGTCCAAGGCCGACCTTTCGAGATGTTGAACGGTGAATACAGCAGCATGAGCGACGCCGACTACCATGCGCGCATCACGGAATTTGGTCAACGGTACATGGTTGACGCCACTTGGCGCGACACGGTGGCTGCGAGGGTTGCCAGTGGCAACGACATATTGTTCGCAGAGGAAAAAATCAGAAACCGCCACACCACTAGGGGGATACCCAAAGAATTGGCATCTTTCTTCCACAACCTGATTTTTGGCGACCTGCTATCCGAAGGGGCAAGGAATCATTTAGTTTCGATTCTAAGCTGGCCGATGAAGAACAGCAAAACCGCGCGCGAGTTCAGCCAGTACATGGCCATTTACGACAGCAGGATGGGCTATTTGGCCGGGGTCGACGTGGGGGTCGTGACGGGTGAAACAGGGGCGGTCAGCCAAGTTTTCATCATGGAGAACATCCCTGTCGGCCTCTTCATGCACTTATCGAGCAACCTGATGACTCAGGATTTCCAGCAACGATTGATATGGGATCCTGAGCTTGCCAGAGTTGCCTACAACAGTTTGAACAACGCAACGATGCAACCGATTGGCGCGTCCAGTCCGGATGAACATCACGATTGATACGTTTAGATCAGAGGAGCCTGTTATGTCTACTATTGAAACCAAAATCACGCCCAAGCTGGAGTCCAGTTTTAAGTTTCAAGTGTCGAAACTGGATGCGGGTCCGCATCATAGAGTGCCGGTTGGAACGAAGCACCCTGCCATCACCATCAGCCGTGAATTCGGCTGTGAAGGATACCCGTTGGCAAACAAATTGGCCGAATTGCTTTCGAAACATGGGATGGAATGGCAGATTTTCAACCGCGACGTATTCGACGAGCTTACTGGCAGCGCGGAGCTCACAGAAAAGCTGCTCGATGAAATCAAGGCCGAGCGCAGGAACCAGCTGCAGCAGTACCTCGATCAACTCTTCGCCCATACACCGACCGAGTTGGTCCGATACAAGAAGCTTGCCCAGAACATTCGCGCCGTCACGACTAAAGGTCATGCCATCATAGTCGGTGCGGGCGGTGCCATTATTGGGGCTGACGACAAAAACCAGTTCCATGTGCGCCTTATCGCATCGATGGATTTCAAAGTTGCGCGCCTGCGTCCGCTTGTGCCCGATTTGTCGACCACAGAGCTGATCGAGACCATCGATCACACCAACAACAAGAGGGTCGAGTTCATCAGGGAGTTCACGGCGCGCGACATCCGTGAGGAGAAACACTACGACATCGTGATCAATAACGACCGCTTCAGTGTCGACGAGATGGCAGAGCTCATTATCGCAGGCATGAAGATCCGTGGACTGCTGCACTAATTTCAACACAAAGGGAGTACTGGATGACAGGAAAACGAATCGTGGGCTACATATACTGGCTTTTGCCGGCGTACCTGCTTTTTCAGTCAGTATACCAAATTCAGGTTCTCTACGGACTCGAAAAGACCTATGCTGATGGGGAAAGCTACGTGGCCGATGTGGTCGATTTCCGCCTGAAGAACATGCAGGCACAGTCGAACGGCATCATCGAGCTCAAATTCGACATCGCCGGCGGGGAGACCGTGCAGAAGCGCATGACCCTGCCGGTGCAGCTCGCGGCCCAGACGCGCCAATACGGCAAGATCCCTGTACGCTACCTTGCCGATTCGCCGCAGCCGATTGTGATGATACCGACCTACGACTTTCATCACAACATGGTGCGGATCAATGTGGCCATCCTTGTGAGCTCATTCTTGGCCACGTTGATCATGGGTTTCTTTGTTTTCAGGTGGGCGAGGAAGATTGGCACGGAGGCCGAATTGAAGATTGAGCGCGTGGACCGCTGATCTGTAGGATAGGCTTGATTTTGTGATTTGGGGATGGAGCGCGGATCCATCAGATCGACAAGATCATGCGATAAAGAACAAAATTCTGCCGTCTGACATCACGGGTCGACACATCGAAGGCAAGGTCGCTTCTCGTTTCTCGATTCTCGCTTCTCGCTCACCTTCCCACCAAAAACATCACCGGCCTCTTCGACAGGTCGGGCAGGGTGGTTTCACGCCAGCGCTCAATGCTCATGGTCTTGATCCACTCGCCCGGAAGCGTGATCTCGGATGCGACGCATAGTTGATATGAAGGCTCCAGCGTCTTTACAAGCTCCTGAAGAAGGACGTTATTTCGCTGTGGCGCCTCCATGAAGATCTGTGTCTGCGGAGTTGACCGCACCATGTTGCGAATTTCGGACAGCACGGTTTTTCTGGCCGCGTCTTCCCTTGGCAGATATCCCCTGAATGTAAACTCCTGGCCATTCAGACCCGACGCCATCAACGCAAGCAAGATGCTTGATGGTCCGACAAGAGGCACTACCTGCACATTGAAACGGTGGGCGAATGCAACCAACGACGCCCCGGGATCAGCAACCCCCGGGCAACCGGCCTCCGACATGATGCCCGCACTACGATCCGGCCTGATCATGCGGACGTACTCATGCAGTTCCTGAGGACTCGTCCCGCGCTGCAGGGGTAACAGTGTGACCATGAAATCGGGCCGATCCAGTTTGACCCATTGCAGGAATGACCGTGCCGTGTTCACATTCTCCACG
>CAYZWQ010000016.1:0-26898 GCA_964481355.1 uncultured Chitinophagales bacterium | reverse complement strand
AAGGAGGGGATCCCGGCCCTCGAGGTCGTGCTCACTAAGCTCCACGCCGGCGGCAAGTTCGACAAGAGCAGCTACAAGGTTTCGGGTGGTCTTCACGGCGTGGGCGTGTCGTGCGTGAATGCGCTGTCAACTCTCTTCATCGCGGAAGTGCACCGCGACGGCAAGATTCACACCATGAAATTTTCGGAGGGTGTGACGAAGCAGGGTCTTAAAGTGGTCGGCGACACCCAAAAGCGTGGAACCATCATCACCTTCTTTCCCGATGCGTCCATCTTCACCCAAACCATCGAGTTCAAGTTCGACGTCATCGCACAGCGCATGCGCGAACTGGCGTTCCTCAACCCGCAGATCACCATCGAGGTGAACGACCTGCGCGAAGAGGAGAAGATCACCGAACTTTTCCACTATGACGGCGGCGTGCGCGACTTCGTGAAGTTTTTGGACGAGAACCGGGATCCGCTCATACCGATGCCCGTGTACATCACCGGCGAGATCGACGGTGTTCCCGTAGAGCTCGCGCTGCAGTACAACAAGTCTTACTCCGAGAATGTGCACACCTATGTGAACAACATCAACACCCACGAGGGTGGAACCCACGTTTCCGGTTTCCGCCGTGCGCTCACTAGGGCCCTCAAGAGCTACGCCGAGAAGAACAATCTCATTAAGGGCAAGCTCGCCCTGAGCGGCGAGGATTTTCGCGAGGGGCTTACAGCCGTTCTCTCCATCAAGGTGGCCGAACCGCAGTTTGAGGGCCAGACCAAGACCAAACTGGGCAACTCAGAGGTTCAGAGCGCGGTCGAGGTTGTCGTGTACGAAAGGCTGGTGGAGTACCTCGAGCAGAACCCCAAGATGGCGCGCGGCATCCTCGACAAGGTCATTCTGGCAGCAGAGGCCCGCGAGGCGGCACGTAAGGCTCGCCAGCTGGTGCAGCGCAAGAGCGTCATGTTTGGCGAAGGTTTGCCCGGAAAATTAGCTGACTGCTCGATCAACGAACCCGAGCACTGCGAGCTTTACATCGTCGAGGGCGACTCGGCCGGCGGATCCGCCAAAATGGGGCGTAACCGTAGCTTCCAGGCCATCCTGCCTCTTCGTGGAAAGATTCTCAACGTGGAAAAATCACGATTGAGCAAGATTCTGGAGAACAAGGAAATCCGCGCGATCATCACAGCCCTTGGAACGGGTGTCGGGCATGGCGAAGACTTCGACATCACGGCGCTGCGCTATCACAAGATCATCATCATGACGGATGCCGACGTCGACGGATCACACATCCGAACCCTGCTTCTGACCTTCTTCTATCGATACATGCATGCCCTCATCGAAAACGGGCACATCTATATCGCCACCCCGCCATTGTATAAAATTACCCAGGGTAAAAACGTCGAGTACGCATGGGACGACGCAAACCGCGATACGATCATCAACCGGATCAAGAAGGACGGAAAGAAGGCTGAAGTATCCCGTTACAAGGGTCTTGGCGAGATGAATCCCGAGCAGCTCTGGGAAACCACGATGGACCCCGACACCCGCACGCTTCAGAAGGTGTCCATCGAAAGCGCCGCCGCCACCGACCGCCTCTTCTCCATCTTGATGGGTGATGCCGTTGAGCCGCGTCGCGAGTTCATCGAACGCAACGCCAAGTACGCCAAGCTCGATATCTGATCCGTCCCCTCTACGAAATTTGTAATTAAATCTATATGTCACGAGATAAAATCGTACAGATAACGCTCGAAGATGAAATGCAGTCGTCCTACATCGACTATTCGATGTCGGTCATTGTATCTCGTGCCCTGCCTGACGTGCGCGATGGCCTCAAACCGGTGCACCGTCGTGCATTGTTTGGGATGAGCGAGCTTGGCATGCTCCACAACCGCGGTTACAAGAAGAGCGCCCGTATTGTTGGAGACGTGCTTGGCAAGTATCACCCCCACGGCGACTCGGCCGTGTACGACACCATCGTTCGTATGGTGCAGGATTTCAGCCTCCGTTATCCGTTGGTTGACGGACAGGGAAACTTCGGATCGATCGACGGTGACTCGGCGGCCGCCATGCGTTACACCGAATGCCGCATGAAGCGCATCGCCGAGGAGCTTCTGTCAGACATCGACAAGAACACGGTCGATTTTCAGCCGAACTATGACGACCAGACGGTAGAGCCTACCGTCCTCCCCGGCAAGATCCCAAATCTTCTCATCAACGGATCGTCGGGTATTGCCGTAGGTATGGCCACGAACATGCCACCCCACAACTTGAACGAGATTGTGGATGCGATCACGGCATTCATCGACGCGCCCGATATCACGGTCTATGAGCTGATGAAGTTCGTCACGGCGCCTGATTTCCCGACCGGAGGCATCATCTACGGTTACGAGGGCGTCAAGGATGCCTACACCACAGGGCGAGGAAAGATCACCATCCGCGCGCGTGCCAACACGGAGGAACTTCGTGGCAACCGCGAGCAGATCGTGGTTACGGAGATCCCTTACCAGGTCAACAAATCGTTGCTCATCCAAAAGATTGCCGAACTGACCCAGGAAGGCAAGCTCGCCGATGTGGCCGACGTGCGCGACGAGTCCGACCGCGAGGGGATGCGCATCGTCATTATTCTGAAGCGCAATGCCAATGCTTCAGTCGTGCTGAATCAGTTGTATAATTACACCCAGATGCAGCAGACCTTTGGCGTGATTAATCTCGCGCTTGTTAAAGGTCGTCCTAAAGTCATGACGCTCAAGGAGTTGATCAAACATTATGTGGATCATCGGATTGAGGTCATCATTCGCCGCACCCTGCATGATCTTGATCAGGCCGAGGCGCGAGCCCATATTCTTGAGGGTCTCAAGATTGCCATCGACAATCTCGACGAGGTGATCAAGACGATTCGCGCATCAAAGACGGTTCCGGAGGCCAATGAGTCACTCCGCCGCAAGTTCGGCTTATCGGATCTTCAGGCCAAAGCCATCCTCGACATGCGCCTTCAGAAGCTCACCGCTCTCGAACGCGACAAAATCGATATCGAATACCGCGAAATCCTGGACGAGATCAAGGAATACCGCCGCATCCTGTCAAGCCGTGATGCACAGCTGGCCATCATCAAGGATGAACTTGCCGACATAAAAAACAGGTACGGCGACAAGCGGCGTACACAGATTGTCTATTCGGCGGACGACTTCACGGTTGAAGATATGATCGCTGATGAGGACGTCGTGGTTACCATCTCCAATACGGGATACATCAAGCGCACGCTTGTGAGCGGATATCGCCGCCAGAAGCGCGGCGGTGTCGGCATGAAGGGCACGACCGTCAAAGAAGAGGAATACGTGGAGCACTTGTTCGTTGCCACGAACCACAACTATATTCTGTTCTTCACGGAGAAGGGCAAGTGCTATTGGCTCAAGGTGTACGAAATTCCTGAGGGGACGCGACTGAGCCGTGGACGTGCCATTGTGAACCTCATCGAGATCGACAAGGATGACCGCGTCAAGACGTTTGTTCCGGTCAAGAGCCTACTGGACGAGGAATACATCAACAACCACTTCATTGTGATGGCAACGCGCAAAGGTATCGTCAAAAAGACGAAACTCGAAGCGTACAGCCGTCCACGCCGCGACGGCATCATTGCCATAAACATCAACGAAGACGACTCTTTACTTGGTGCCAATCTGACCGACGGCAACAGCACGATCATTCTTGGTACACGCGACGGCCGGGCAATCCGATTCAGCGAAACGGACGTTCGCGAAATGGGACGAAACACCACTGGGGTGCGTGGCATCAACATCGAGGACGAAGACAACGAAGTAATCGACGTCGTGGTGGTGCGCAATATCCATGAGTCCACAGTGCTTGCCATCAGCGAGAGCGGTTACGGCAAACGAAGCCTTGTCGACGACTACCGACACCAGACACGAGGTGGAAAGGGTGTTATTACGATGAAGATCACGCCTAAGACCGGTAAGCTGATCGCGCTGAAAGAAGTATCCGACAAGGACGATCTCATGGTGATCACCGTCAACGGAAAGATCATCCGCATGCACTGCGACGACATCCGTTCGATGGGTCGCAATACGCAAGGTGTCCGCATCATGCGCCTGAACAACGACGACAACATCGCCGCCGTCACACGGGTCGTGCGCGAAGACGAAGAAGAGGAAGAAAACGGTCTCCCAGGCGAGACTCCTGGCAACGGAACTGACGAAGCCGGTGAGGCACCGCAGACTGGGGAGTTGTTCGAGGAATAAGCCGACCCGACGATAGGATTATCTTAATAGGGCGAGCCGTCATCACGGCTTGCCCTTTTTTTATGGATCAGGCAAGCAGCTCGAGCAACAGCTTCTTCCGATCTTCGATCATTTCGGTCGGTTCGAGAATCGTGACGGATGCTCCGAATTGCAGCAGCCATTGGTTCATCCAACGCACGTTATCGAAGTCGAATGTGACAACCGCATAGGTTGCCTGTTGGTCGATGTCCACGATCTTTGCAGGAAGCCCAAGGAGCAGGCGGTCGAGGTCGTTAACCGACACCTTGACACGCATCGTCAGATTATTGCTCGCATTTCGGTGTATGATCTCATCGTTGCCCAACCCATCGCGTGTAAAATATGACTTATGGTCGACACGCAAATCTGATATACGCTTTAACACAAAGGTGCGCAATGAGTTAGAGTCATGACATTTCCCAATCAGATCCCAGTGGTCAGTATAATAGACCAGCAGGTAGGGATCGATGGTGCGTGCTGTCGTCTTGTTTTGTCCCAAGCTGTGATAGGTGCACGATATCGTGTTACGCTTATGGATCGCCGTTAAGATATCGTACCACGACTCGTTGGTTTTCTCCCAGACACGCTCGTGATAGTAGGGGTACAAGATGATCGATTGCGAAATGGCCCGTATATAGCTCTTTTGGTCACTGTTGAGCTTGCTCAGGATCATCAGCTCGACGTCTCGTGCACTTTGTGAGAGTCCTTGGTCAACTTGGCCTTTCAAATACCCAAGGCCGACCATCAAGGTTGACAGCTCCTTTTCCGTGAACATGAACGGCGGCATTGTGTGGCTGCTGTTGATACTATAACCACGGTCGCGATCGGACGACAGCGGAATGCCCATCTCGGAAAGGGCGATGATGTCGCGAAAGACGGTCCGTCGGCTGATGCCGTACTCCGCCGCAATCTCATCGACGGTCACATACCGCTTCGACTGGATGAAAGTGACAAGCTTCAGACGACGTGTGCTGCTGTTGATTGCGTCGGACATATTCGTATCAGATATTTTCCTTCGAAGAATGAGCTCGGAGTTGCCTCGGCCAGTGATGTGGCAGCTACTCTAACTGAGGCCCGTTTCAGATCCGCTATTTCGGACTCATAGTCCGAACCCTTCAACATAAGCAGTTCTGACCAAGATTTTCCATTCAGTCTCTCCAAAAGATCCGACATTTTGAAGGCGTGCTTACTTACTACCCCAAAATAGGCTGATGTTTCGAACTTGGCGACGTCACGAATATTAACGGAAGCATTACGCAGCCCAAGTGTTGCAATAATATCTTTCAACACGACGCCCTTCTTTTCCACGACGTCATTCAACACAAACAGAACATCCCTGCATATCAGCGCGAGCGGTATACCCGGCAATCCACCACCTGTGCCGCAATCCAGCCACATGGGAATGTGCGAATCCAGGATGTGACGTGCTGGCGTCAATGAATGCTTCACATGGAGAAGGACATCCTCGCGTTTAAGCTCGCGACTAACGAGATTCACTTTCGCGTTCCACCACAGCAACCGATCGACGTACTCGTTCAAAGGATCCTCATACAGGAGCATCATGTCGTCTACGAACGTCAATGTTTCACGTGAAACACCATGTAACTGCGCACTGTCCAATGGCTTAAGATTTGTGGCTCAAAATAACGCGAAAAGAGTATAGTCTAATATGAGAAAAGCAGAGGACTATATCAAACGAATTTATAATAAGTATAAAAACGCTCGACCATTGGCAAGAAATAGGCCGTAACACGTTGTCTTACAGTATGATAAAGCAACATGTTTCACGTGAAACATGGGTGCGATGGGGTCAACCCTTCAGATAGACCATGAGGACGGCAACATCAGATGGCGAGACGCCGCTTATGCGTGAGGCTTGTCCAATGGTCTCCGGTTGTACCTTCGAAAGTTTGTGCACTGCCTCGTTTGACAGGCTTCGGATGTTCGAGTAGTTAATGCTGTCAGGGATTCGAAGGTTTTCCTGCTTGTTCATCTCATCGGCCAATTCGAACTCTTTTTGGATGTAGCCTTCGTATTTGAGCTGGATTTCGACCTGCTCGATGACATAGGGATCGGATGTGGCATCCGAAATCTTTTCTCTCAAATCTGTGTCGGTAGCTAGCAGGTCGTTCAACGAAACCTGTGGACGGTTGATGATCGATGGAAGTTTGATTCCATGCTTGAGGGGGGCGGTCCCCAGTGCAACGAGCACGTTGTCGTAAATGGACGGTTGAGCCGTGTGTTGCTCAACGATTTTGCGGACATGGTTCACTGCGTCTCGTTTCTTGGTGAATCGACTGAAGCGCTCGTCGTCGACCAATCCAATTTCGCGTCCAATAGGGGTGAGGCGCATGTCGGCATTGTCCTGGCGCAAAAGGATGCGGTGTTCGGCCCTCGATGTGAACATGCGATAGGGCTCGTCGGTGCCCTTTCCGACAAGGTCGTCGATGAGGACGCCAATGTAGGCGTCCGAACGCTTTAACACTAAAGCATCCTTGTCCTGAACGTGCAAGGCGGCATTGATTCCGGCCATAAGTCCTTGGCACGCCGCTTCTTCATATCCCGTTGTTCCGTTAATCTGTCCAGCAAAGAAGAGCCCTGACACAATTTTGGTCTCCAGGCTCCTGCGAATCTGGTGCGGAGGGAAGTAGTCGTATTCGATGGCGTAACCGGGACGCAGCATCACGGCGTTTTCAAAACCGGGAATGGTTCGCAAGGCGTGGTATTGGACGTCTTCCGGCAGACTGGTCGAAAACCCGTTCAGATACATCTCATAGGTGTTCCAACCCTCCGGCTCCAGAAACAGCTGATGGCGGTCGCGGTCGGCGAAGCGGCTGATCTTGTCTTCGATGCTCGGGCAGTATCGTGGACCGGTGCCCTGGATGCGTCCGTTGAACATGGGGCTCCGGTCGAAGCCGGTACGAAGCACGTCATGGACGTGGTCGTTGGTGTACCCGATCCAACACGTGAGCTGCTGATCGCGCGGTAGCACGCCGTCACTCATGAAGGAGAATGGGGCGGCATCGTCGTCGCCGTACTGAATCTCCAGCTTCGAATAGTCGATGCTTCGGCCGTCGAGCCTCGGCGGGGTGCCCGTCTTGAGGCGGCCACTCTCAAAACCCAGGTTCTCCAGGCAGGCGGTGATACCGATGGATGCCTTCTCACCCGAACGTCCGCCGCCGAATGTCGTTTCCCCGATATGGATGACTCCATTAAGGAACGTGCCACTTGTGAGAATCACGGATTTTGCGTAAATCCTTTGGCCCGTTTGGGTTACGACTCCGGTGACCTTAATTTCGGGTGCTGTTCCTTCGGTGATGATCTCGATGACGTTGTCTTGGCGGAAGAACAGGTTGGGTTTGGCCTCCAGCAGTTCGCGCATCACCGTGGCGTACATCATGCGGTCGCACTGGGCGCGTGGGCTCCACATGGCCGGACCCTTGCTGCGGTTCAGCATGCGATACTGGACGCCCGATTTGTCCGTCACGATGCCCGAGAGTCCGCCGAGGGCGTCGATTTCGCGAACGATCTGTCCTTTGGCCACGCCGCCCATGGCGGGGTTACAGCTCATCTGCGCGATGGCGTTCAAGTTCATCGAGATGAGCAGGGTACGGAGGCCCATTTGGGCTGCCGCGCCGGCCGCTTCGGAACCGGCGTGACCACCGCCCACAACGATGACGTCATAGGTCGGGTATATCGAATTCGTCGCAGAACTCATGGATTCGCACGTGACGGGTATAAAAAAAGGCCCGACAGGTGACCTGTCGGGCCTTGCGATCCGGAAGGGACTCGAACCCTCGACCTCCTGCGTGACAGGCAGGCGTTCTAACCAACTGAACTACCGGACCAGCGTAGAAAACAAATATAGACACTATCAGCCCAACATGTCAATAGATAACAAACCAAAACGCCTAAAAAATGGGGATATGATGTGGATAAACAGAACCAATCCCCAATTCTCCGTATCTTTCCCCCGCTTATGAACAACCTCGACATTACCTCCGACATCACTGTGAAGGCCGTGCCCGTCTATCTCGAGAAGGAATCCTCGTCGATGGAACCCAAGCACGTGTTTGCCTACCACATCGAAATCACCAACAACGGCGACGAAACCGTCCAGCTCCTCAGGCGCCATTGGGACATCAGCGACGAAGGCGGAGAGGACTACACCGTGGAGGGGCAGGGCGTGATTGGCAAGCAACCCCACATAGCACCCGGCCAAAGCCACCGGTACCAAAGCTTCTGCGTGCTCAAGGGCATGAAGGGCTCCATGAAGGGATGGTATGAATTCGTTCGCGCCGACGGCGTGTCTGTCAAAGCAATGATCCCCAAGTTCAACCTCGTATCACATCTACTCAATTAATCGACCATGAAACGGTTTATACCTGCTGTGCTCGTGGCGGCGGCGCTGATGAGCGGAGCTTGCTCCCAGACGGCAACGACTGACCAACCGACCACCGAAACGGCCTACGATCCATCGACCGACTCGCTGCGCTTCGAGGGCGAAGTGCACCTGCGAAATATCCGTCAGCTTACCTTCGGTGGCAACAACGCCGAAGCCTACTGGAGCTTCGACGACCAGGAACTCGTGTTCCAAAGCGACTGGTCCGACATCAACGGTGCGGGTTGCGACATGATCTTTCGCATGCGAGCCGACGGCCAACCCATAGACGGTCAACAATACGTGCCGATTTCGAATGGCAAGGGACGCACCACCTGCTCCTATTTCATGCCCGACGGACGCATCATTTTCGGCTCGACCCACGGCAAGATGGACACCTGTCCGGCACCGGTGATGTTCGCCGGCAACCGCTATGTGTGGCCCATCTACCCCGAATATGACATCTACATCGCCAACCACGACGGATCCGACGCCGAAATGCTGATCGGTGGCGATTCCTACGACGCAGAGGCCACCGTGTCGCCCGACGGCAAGTACATCATTTTCACCAGCACACGTTCGGGCGACCTGGACCTGTGGCGCTATGATATCGCCACCGGCGACTTGCTGCAGCTCACCAACGAAATCGGCTACGACGGCGGGGCCTTCTTCTCGCGCGACTCCCAGAAGATCGTATGGCGCGCCAGCCGTCCAGAAGGCGATGATAAGGCCAACTATCAGGATCTGCTCAGCAAGCACATGGTGGAACCGGGTGCACTCGACATCTACGTGGCCGACATCGACGGAAGCAACGTCACGAAGGTGACCAACCTGCCGGGCGCCAACTGGGCACCGTTCTTCCATCCAGACGGTCAACGCATCCTGTTCTCGTCGAATCACCACACCCTCGATCAGGGTGGACGCATCTTCGACATCTTCATGGTGAACCTGGACGGCTCGGGACTGGAACAGATCACCCACTCGGGTACGTTCGACGCCTTCCCAATGTTCTCGTTCGACGGAACCAAACTGGTCTTTGCGTCGAACCGAAACGTTTCAAGAACGGAATCGCGCGATACCAACATCTTCGTGGCCGACTGGGTGGACTAATAACCATTTACTCTCATAAAAAAAGCCCGACTTGGATTTCAAGCCGGGCTTTTTTTATGTCAATTGAAGACGATCAGAGCAGTTTCTTGATGGCAGTAACCATTTCGGTGCTCATCGGCTCGGTCTTGCTGCGGAAGCGGTGAACCAGCTTGCCGTTCTTGTCGACCAGGAACTTCTCGAAATTCCAGTTGATGTCGCCGGTAAAGTCTGGATTCTCGGCCTTGGTGAGTTCGGCGAACAACGGATGGATGTCGTTGCCCTTCACGGAGATTTTGGAAAACATCGGGAACTGGACATCATATTTTTCCGAACAAAACAGTTTGATCTCCTCATTGCTTCCGGGCTCCTGTCCGCCGAAGTTGTTGGCAGGGAAACCGAGCACGACCAACCCTTGGTCTTTGTACTGGTCATACAATTTTTGAAGATCGGCATATTGCTTGGTGTAACCGCAGTTTGAGGCTACATTAACGATAAGGACAACTTTTCCTTTGTAGGATTCAAGTTTGGTATCCTTGCCGTCAATATCTTTGACGGTGAAACTATGGACGCTGGTGTTACCGTTGTAAGTAAGCATCATCCCCGTTAGCATGATCAGGACGGTTAAGATTTTCATTCAACTTGCGATTTGAGTTTTTGTAAGGATATACTCTTCAATATGAAAAATATTCAAAAGCGTTCCAATATCAAGCACATTGCACGCATCACGCTTGTAATAGTTTGTCTTTTGCTGACCGCGAAACAAGCCGATGCCCAGATGTTCAGCGTCGACGATAACGCCGACCGCGTGGTTCGTCCCACGATGAACAGCCTGTTGATCGGGATTGCACCGGTGAACTTCAGCTTCCAGGGATCGACCCAGACCGAAGTGTTGCGTCTCGACTTTAACGACGTGATGTACCGGGCAACCCTCGAGACCCCCACGCTCAACATTTACAGCGCCTATGGCGTCAATCTGGGCGACAACGACGACATCACTTCGTTCAATTTGGGCGCTGCGGCAACCAACAGGGTTCCACTAAGCAGAGGTTCCCGATCAACGGCCTATTTGCCATTGAGGCTGATTACCGACTGGAGAACGGCACGCAACACACGGGCAGGCACCAGCAACGATGAGTTTCAGCAGAGCTCGGTGATGGTGGGCACAGGCTTCGGAACAATCTTCCGCACCGGCGGCAAGTCGTCGCTCGACATCACGGCCAACGGGAACTACGGCTATGCCGTGCGGTCGTTCGGTGCCGACGGTGGCCAGACGTTTCAGCTCGAAGGGAAGGTCCGCTATATCGTCAACAACCTCACAAACTCCATCGGTCTGAGTTTCGGTTACGATTATAGCTTTCAGGAGTATTATATTGGGGGAGACCAGTTTGACTACAGACTCAGTGGACACAGCTTTTTCGTTGGCATACGGTTTTAATGAAAGCGGATAAATTACTATTGGAACTGGAGGACCTGCTCGTTGCAAAGGGCTACCGCATCCGGCGCGAGCGGGGCAACTTTCGTAACGGAAACTGCCTGCTAGAGGGCGAGAAGCTCATCATGCTCAACAGGATGCTTCCCCCCGAGTCGCAGATAGCCAGTATCTGCGCCCTGTTCCGTGAGTCTGACTTCGAAGACCAGTTCGTGAAGCCAGCCGTCAGGAAGGAGCTCGACAAATATTGGGAGCGCCTCAACCGATTGAAGACGCCTGATTTGTGGGATCATCCAGGCGACGGGGAACCGGCATGAAAGTGACCTTCCTTGGAACGGGCACGTCCATGGGGGTTCCGGTGGCGGGTGGATTCGGACACAGCAGCGACGATCCGCGGGATTTCAGATACCGATGTTCCGTCTGGGTCAGGACGGACCACATTTCCATTCTGATCGACATTGGCCCCGAATTTCGTCTGCAGACACTGCGTGCCGGCATCAAGCACATCGATCTGCTGCTTATCACCCACGAGCATAACGACCACGTTGCAGGGCTGGACGACTTGAGGCCGTTCAACTACCATCAGAATCAGGTGATACCCGCATATACCACGCAGACTTGCATCGACAGCATCCGTCACCGCTTTCATTACATGTTTGAGCCGGGTAAAGTCCCAGGTTCGGTCGACATCGATCTTCAAGTTATGGAAAGACCCATAACGGTGGCAGACGTGCGCATCACGCCGCTTCCTGCCAAACATGGCGACCTCGATATTCTCGGCTTCAGAATCAACGACTTCTGCTATCTCACGGACGTTAGCGCGGTGCCACCGGAGACCAGGGCACTCATGAAGGGTGCAAAGGTGGTTGTGCTCAGCGGATTGCGCTGGGGCCCACTGCATCCGACGCACATGACCATACCCGAGTCGGTTGAGGTCGCCAAGCAAATCGGAGCCCCACAAACCTACTTTGTGCACATGTCGTCGTACGTCGTCCACCAGGAAACGGAAGACCGTCTTCCGAAAGGCATCAACCTAGCCTACGACGAACTGACGATAACGGTTTGATCAGAGGTATTTGTCGCCGTGCTCGGGCAGATGTTTGTCCATCAAGGTGCGAATTTCTTGACTCTTTGCCCTTGGCATGATCAAAATCGCGTCGTCGGTGTCGACCACGACCACATCATCCATCCCGACCAGTGCGATGAGCTTGTCGCCCGTGTTGCGCACGTAGCTGTTCTTAGTATTGACCATTTCGATAAGGCTGCCGTTAATGCTGTTGCCAGAGGCGTCCTTCTCGGCCAGCTCCCAGGCCGCATGCCAGCTGCCCACGTCTGACCAGCCGATGTCTGCGGGGATCACGCGAACGTCGGTGGCCTTCTCCATGATGCCGTAGTCGATGGAGATCGAAACCACCGACTGGTAGAACGAGTCGATCGCGTCCTGTCGTGCCACAGACGTCATTGAAGCCAGCATTTCGGAGCAGAGCAGCGACACATTTGGCAGGTGCATGTCAAACTCCTTCATGATGGCGTCGGCGCGCCACACGAACATCCCACTGTTCCAAAGGAAGTCGCCCGACTTCAGGAAGGACAAGGCGGTCTCATAATCCGGTTTCTCGGCGAATGTTTTTACAGGAAATACGGGGGCGGTTGCAGTCGAGCTTCTGTCGTACTGAATGTATCCGTATCCCGTTTCGGGTCTGTCAGGACGAATGCCGATGGTGAAGAGTGCCCCTGTGCTTGATGCCTGGTTCAACGAAAGCTGCAGTATTTCGAGGAAACTGTCGTCATTAGCGATGGAATGGTCGGACGGGAGCACCGCCATCACGGCGTCGGGATCGGCGTTCAGAATGAGCGATGCCGCCATGGCGACGCAGGGTGCCGTATTCTTAGCGGCAACTTCTCCGATGATGTTATCAAGTTGAAGTTCAGGCAGCTGTGCCTGCACCAGATTGACGTACCGGGAGTTTGTGACGACAAAGATCCTTTCGTCAGGGAACAGCGGTCGGATGCGCTCGTAGGTTTGACGGAGGAGGCTTGTCCCCCCAAAAAGGCTCAAAAACTGTTTGGGAAGGGCTTTGCGGCTCAGCGGCCAAAAGCGGGTGCCGGATCCTCCGGCCATGATGATGGCGTAGTTCATAGTACAGAAATGTTCGTGTCGTGACCTGTAAGGTAACCAACAAGAACGTCATCCCGAAATTGATGCGGCGTTTTGAAGCGTGAACGAGAATGTGGATCCGACGTTAGGGGTGCTTTCGACGGTGAGCTGCTCGTGGTGGGCCTCGATGATGTGCTTCACGATCGAAAGTCCCAGGCCTGTGCCACCCTTGTCACGCGACCGGGATTTGTCGATTCGGTAGAAGCGCTCCGTCACCCTCGGCAAGTGCTTTGCTTCGATGCCGATTCCGGTGTCCTGCACGAAAACGGCGATTTTTTTGCCGCTCTGTGGCGTGGGTTTGATGCCGATCACCACACTTCCTCCGGGACGGTTATACTTGATGGCGTTCTCGACCAGGTTCAGCATCACTTGCCGTATTTGGTTCCGGTCGGCAAACACGGCGATATTTGGGTCGATCTCCTGCACGGAGATTGAAATTTGCTCACGCTCGGCTTTATAGTAAAGCGTTTCCACGATCTCCATGATCATAGCACGAAGCGGCACGACAACGGGGTTCACCTTGAGCTCGCCGGTCTCCAACTTGGCGATCTCCATCAGGTCGTTGGTGAGGGTGATCAGACGGTTCACATTTCGCATCGCCTTCTGCAGGAACTCCCGGTTCACATCGGGGTCTTCGAGGGCTCCATTCAGCAGGGTTTCAATGAATCCCTGTATGGCAAAGATGGGGGTCTTCAGTTCGTGCGACAGGTCTCCGATGAACTCCTTGCGGTAGTTCTCCATCCGCTTGAGGCGCTGAATCTCCCGCTCTATGGTGTCGGACGTGTCGTTGAGCCTGTTCAGGATAAAATCAAGCTCGTCGCGCTTCTTCACCTCCAGGTGCTCGTGGTCGAAGAACCGTTTGTTGGCGAGGTTGTCGAGCTCGCTGATCACCAGATGGATCCTTCGCCGTAAATAAAGGTGGCCGACGAAGTAGGTGATGATAAATGTCATCAAACTGCCTGCAGCCGTGTAGGGAAAAAACACCTCCCACGGGTAGTTGGCATAACCCCAAGCACTGGAAATAACAAAGGCGGCAGCGCTGACGACCAGCGCGATGCGCAATGCGAGCATTAAAAAAACAGGATTTTGCAAGACGCCTATTCCTTGAATCGGTATCCGACACCCTTGACCGTCTCAATGTAGTTGTCGCCCAACTTCTCCCGTATTTTGCGGACGTGCACGTCGATGGTGCGGTCGATCACATAGATGTTATTGCCCCATACCTCGTTGAGCAAGGTCTGCCGATCGAGCACTTTGCCTTTGCGCGAGGCCAAAAAGTAGAGCAGTTCAAACTCCTTCTTGGGAAGATGGTGTTCGACGCCGTTCCGGATCACAATGTAGCGGTCACGGTCGATGGTGAGGTCGTGGCGTGAAATCACCCTCTCTTCTACCACTTCCTCGGCATAACGCCGCAAGACCGCCTTGATTCTTGACACCAGCTTCGTCGTGGAAATGGGTTTTGTCAGAAAGTCGTCGGCACCACGGTCGAGACCCTTCACCTCGGTCTTTTCGTCACTGCGCGCCGTCAGGAAAATTACGGGTATGTCCTTCAGGTTCGAATCCTGCCGCATCAGGTCGATCACTTCCAGGCCGCCCATCTTGGGCATCATGATGTCGAGCAGCACGAGGTCGGGTTTGATCTGGCGTGCGCGTTCAATCCCCTCTTCGCCGTCTTCAGCCGTCACCACCACGAATCCCTCTTTCTTGAGGTTGTACTCGATCAGATCGAGGATGTCTCTCTCGTCGTCTACGATCAGGATGGTGCTTTTCGACACGGTATCAGAATCCTTATTAACGTTCTGAGCACTTGATTGATCTGCCATATATCCTGCCAAATTAAGAGTTCAACATCAACGAATCGTTAATTCCGGGTTATGAAATCATTACGACTGGGTCGATTTCAGCGCCATTCGAATGACATCCGAAGCGGTGGGAGGGGCATCGGGAGAACGTAATATCGTTGATACGACCTGGTCCATCGAGCCACGTCGGTACCCCAGAGCCTCAAGGGCAGCAATGGCTTCGCGCGCTATGTCTACATCTGGTGTGCCCGATGGAACCGAAATATCGTTCCGTTTCTTGTCGACGCGGTCGCGGAGTTCGAGGATGATCCTTTCGGCCGTCTTCTTCCCGATGCCCGGAATGCGCGACAGGCCGACAACATCCTGGCGGACGATGGCTTCCATCAAGTCGGACGTGCTCATGCCCGACAATATACCCAGCGCCAGTTTTGGTCCGACGCTCTTCACTGTTATGAGTTCCTCGAAAAGCGCCATGTCCTCGCGCCGTAAGAACCCGTAGAGCGCCTGGCCGGCCTCGGTGATGTGGTGATGGATGAACAGCGTGATCGGATCATCTCCATCGGGAAGCGATTGACTTGTAATGCGCGACACGCCAACCAAATACCCTACGCCGTTTACATCTACAATGACATTGTCGGGATTTCGCTCGTAAAGTACTCCGCGTAGAAAGGCTATCATAGAATCAATGCTTTTTTATCCTTGCTGGATTGCTGTCGACAAAGTCGGCCCAGGCGTTCTTTTTGTCCTGTCCGCGTCGCCTCACCACAGGAATGGGCGAAGCGGCCGACTGGCTTTGGTGAACGTGGCACCAGGCTACGGCCAGCGCGTCGGTTGCATCGGCCGGGAAATGTTCGTCCGTGAGGTGCACCGTTTTGTTCAGCATGAATGCCACCTGCGACTTGCTTGCGTTGCCGTTTCCAGTCACGCTCTTCTTCACCATTTTCGGATAGTACTCGCACACTTCCACCGACCTGAGCCGCGCCGCCAGCATGCAGGCCGCCTGTGCACGGCCAAGTTTGAGCATGGCCAGGGGATCTTTGCCGTAAACGGGTGTTTCGACGGCCACGGCTGCAGGGCTGTACTCTGCAATCAGGGAGGTCACCAGATCGAAGATGCGTTCGAGGCGGTCGGGGTGCGAGGGGGTCTCGTGAAGTCGAAGCACGCCGATGTCGACCGCCTCCATCGACTTCCCCTCACAGCGAAGTATTGCGTATCCCATCACCCTGGATCCCGGGTCCAGTCCAAGCACATTGTACGATGATGGGTGGTCGCTCATGCGGTCATCTATTCACCCTGCTTTGCCGCGTAAACGGCAGCCAAGTCGTTGAGCATCTCCTCGCTCACGCCGTTCGACGAGAAGCCGCCGTCGTGGAAAAGGTTCTGCATAGTCACTTTTCGCGTGAGGTCCGAGAAGAGGGTCACGCAATAGTCGGCGCACTCGTCGGCCGTAGGATTTCCCATGGGCGACAGCTTCTCGGCGAACGTGAACATGCCGTCGAATCCCTTGATGCCCGAGCCAGCGGATGTGATGGTGGGGGCCTGCGAGACGGTGTTGACACGGATGCTGCGCTTGCCGAGACGACTGCCGTAATTGCGGGCGATACTCTCAAGGAGGGCCTTGGCATCGTTCATGTCGCTGTACTTCGAAAAAATGCGCTGTGCGCCGATATAGCTGAGGGCAACCACGCTCCCGCCGTCGCGAAGCACGTCGACACCCACGGTGGCGTGGTGAAGGATGCGGTGCAGCGAAATGGCGGAGATATCCAGGGTCTGGTGCATCCAGTCGTAGTTGAGGTCGGTGTACTCCTTGGTCTTCCGGATATTGGGCGACATGCCGATCGCGTGCAGGATGAAGTCGATGCCACCCAGATGCTCCTTCACCTTGCGCATGAGCGACTCGACTTCTTCGTCCTTGCTCACGTCGCAGCCTATGACCGGTGCTCCCGTTGTCTCTGAGAGTGCATTGAGCTGACCCAGGCGCAGTGCGATGGGTGCGTTCGACAGAACGAATTCAGCTCCCTCGCGATGGCAGGCCAATGCAACCCGCCAAGCAATGCTCCGCTCGTCGAGCGCGCCGAAGATGATGCCTTTCTTGCCTTTGAGTAATCCGTAACCTTGAGATGTCGACATTCTGATGTGTGAGAGGGTTTTCGGGAAACGTACTGTGAGAATATAAGTCAAAAAAGAACATCTAGTATCCGACAAATGCCACCACCCCCGTCCCCTCCACCGTTGCCGCACTTGAGGGGACGGGGGTGGTGGCATAAGAACAGGATATTTTTATTCTTCATAAAATTCTCATATCTTTCTGTTCTCTGCACCGAAGCATTCGTGCTACACCGCATAACCAAAGGCATTTTGCCATGTTTGACGATCTCTCCTCAAAGTTTACTGACGCTTTTAAGTCCCTGTCGGGCAAAAACCGGATCAGCGAGGTTAACATCGCAGAAACGGTACGGGAGATCAGGAGGGCGCTGCTCGACGCCGACGTCAATTACGACGTAGCCCGCGAATTTACCCGCCGCATCAAGGACGCCGCCGAGGGCGAGGGTGTGATCTCCAATGTGTCGCCGGGCCAGATGTTCACCAAAATCGTCTATGACGAGTTGGTCCGCATCCTCGGCAAGGAGAAGGAAGATATCCGGATGGCGGCCAACCCGCCCACGGTCATCCTCATCGCCGGACTTCAAGGCTCCGGCAAGACGACGTTCACAGCAAAACTGGCCAACCACCTCAAGAGCCAGGGTCACAAGCCTATGTTGGCCGCTGCCGACGTCTATCGTCCGGCCGCCATCGAGCAGCTGAAGACCCTTGCCGGCCAGATCAGCGTGCCGGTCTATTCCATAGAGGAGAAGAACGCCGTGCGGGTCGCCACGGAGGCACTTGACGCGTGCAAGAAGGCCATGTGCGACGTGCTGATCGTCGACACGGCCGGTCGTCTTCACGTCGACGAGGAAATGATGTCGGAGGTAGCCAAGATCAAGGGCATCCTCAAGCCGCACGAGACTCTCTTCGTGGTTGATGCCATGACCGGTCAGGACGCTGTGAACACCGCGCGCGAATTCAACAAGCGCATCGACTTCGACGGTGTGGTGCTGTCAAAGCTCGACGGCGACACCCGTGGCGGCGCGGCCTTATCGGTGACCTATGTGGTCGAGAAGCCGATCAAGTTCATGAGCACCGGCGAAAAGCTCGACGCCCTATCGGTGTTCTACCCCGACCGCATGGCACAGCGGATCTTGGGAATGGGTGACGTCATCTCCCTTGTGGAGCGCGCACAGCAGCAGATCGACGAGGAGCAGGCAAAGAAGCTCAACACGAAAATTAGGTCCAACACCTTCAATCTAGAAGACTTCCTCGATCAGCTGCAGCAGATCAAGCGCATGGGATCGATGAAGGATCTGTTGGCCATGATTCCTGGCATGGGCAATGCCATGAAGGACCTGCCCATCGACGACGACGCCTTCAAGCCCATCGAAGCCATCATCAGGTCGATGACCCTCGACGAGCGGCGCAACCCCGACAAGATCAATGCAAGCCGTCGCAAGCGCATCGCGGCAGGATCCGGAACGACGGTTCGCGACGTGAACGACCTGATCAAGCAATTCGAGCAGATGCGCAAGATGATGAAGCAGATGTCGGGTATGGGCAAGATGGGCAAGACCATGCAGGGACTCGCCGGCATGGGCCTACCGAGACCCAGAAGATAATCCATTAACAACCAGAAACAACACTTAACCAGAGGAGCTAACATTGGTTAAAATCCGCCTCCAACGGCACGGTCGCAAGAAGAAGCCGTACTATCATATCGTGGTGGCCGACGTGCGTGCCAAGCGTGATGGTCGAATCATTGAAGACCTGGGTCGCTACGACCCCGTGAACGCCACGACAAAAGTGACCATCAACACCGATCGCGTCATTCACTGGCTCAAGACCGGTGCTCAGCCTACCGACACGGTGCGTTCCATCCTCAAGAAGGAAGGCATCATGTACCGTATCCACCTCATTGGCTGGGGTAAGTCGGAAGTAGAGATCAACTCAACCATCGACGCTTGGAAAGCTTCGAAAGGAACCAATACGGTCAAGACGGGCACCGAGGAAATGCGTGCCCGCCTGAAGGCCGAAGAGGAAGCCTACAAGAAGTCGCAGGTAGAGAAGGCCAAAGCCGCCGAAGCCGCCGCCATTGCCGCTGCTGAAGAGGCCAAAGCCGCCGCCGCTGCCGCCGCTGCTCAAGCTGAGGCCGCCGAAACAGCCGTCTCGGAAGTTGCTGAAGAAGCACCTGCCGAGGAAGCCGCTGCCGAGGTGACGGAAGCCGCCGAGGAGGTAGCATCCGAAGTTCCTGCCGAAGAGGCAGCAGCCGAGGAAGCACCTGCCGAAGAGGCCCCCGCCGCTGAAAGCGCCGAAGGCGAAGAGAGCAAGGAAGCCTAATCCTCCGGGCAGAGGGGATGGGTACCGACATGAGACCTGCATCCAAACCTGATCCAGCGTTCGATGCCATCGGCACGGTTGCCAAGGTTCACGGATTGAAGGGCGAAATCGGAATCCGCATCGACCTGCCCAAGCCCAAGCAGCTACTCGATGTCGAAACCGTCTACATGGCGGGCGATTTCGGGATGCTGCAGCCCTGGCGCATACAGTCTTCAAGGCTGTCGGTCCAAGGCGAGCGGCAAATGTTCTTTGTGATTTTGGAAATGGTAGCTGACCGCAACGCCGCAACAGCCCTGGTAGGTCGCAACGTCATGGTGGAAGCCGGAAACGTCGACTTCTTCGAAGATGATATCGACGACCTGTCCGGATACTCGGTGCTCGACATCGATGGAAACAACATTGGCGACGTGATCGAAACACTCGATAACCCTGCTCACCCCATACTTCGCATGCACATAAAGGGTAGAGGTGAGCTTCTTGTCCCGTTCGTCGACGCTTACGTCGACGAAGTCGACGATGAAGAGCAAACGGTTACCGTAGTCGACATCGACGAACTGTTGGAGCTGTGATGCGTTTCGACCTGATCAGTGCCGTGCCCGACTTGCTGCGCTCACCCCTTGAGCACAGCATCGTGAAGAAGGCCCGCGACAAGGGCCTGTTGGATGTGCACATCCACGACCTTCGCGACTACTCGGACGACAAGCACCGAAAGGTCGACGACACCCCCTATGGAGGTGGCCCCGGCATGGTTCTCACCCCGCAACCCATCTACTCATGCATTGAGTCGTTGAAAGCGGCCGAAGAATATGACGAGGTCTTATTCATGGCACCAGATGGAATCCCCTTCACACAGTCCGAGGCCAACAAGCTGTCGGGTTTGAAAAGGGTCATCATCTTGTGCGGGCATTACAAAGGTGTCGACCAGCGGATACGCGACCACGTGGTCACCAAAGAGTACAGCCTTGGCGACTTTGTCCTTTCGGGAGGCGAGCTTCCCGCTTTGGTCATCGTCGACGCCGTGGCGAGGTTGCTGCCGGGGGTGCTCGGAGATGCGGTCAGCGCATTGAACGACTCCTTCCAGGACGGACTCCTCGACTGTGAAGCATACACAAGGCCGGCAGAATTCAACGGGTGGAAGGTTCCTGACACCCTAATGAGCGGCGACCACTCCAAAATCGAAGCATGGAGGCACGACAACGCTTTGGAGCGGACGAAACGACTTCGTCCGGATCTCTACGACAAATTTTTGAATGAACACTAAACAGCCCAGCCAGTTAAGGAAGAAACGATGAACATCATCAAACTTATCGACAATACCCAGGCACGTGAGTTGCCTGAATTCAATCCTGGCGATACCGTAAATATCCACTACCGTGTGCGTGAAGGCGAAAAAGAGCGTATTCAGCAGTACGAAGGTGTTGTGATCGCAATCCGTGGCGCAGGCGCAAGCCGGACGTTCACGGTTCGCAAGATCTCCAACAACGTGGGTGTTGAGCGTATCTTCCCGATTGTTTCGCCCTACATTGCTCAGATCGACATAAAGAAGCGTGGACGCGTACGCCGCGCCAAGCTTTTCTATCTGCGTAATCTCAAGGGTAAAGCAGCCCGTATCCGCGAGAAGGGCCAAAACCGCTAAGAGCGGCCGAGGGGCCTCAGGTAAGAAAATAAAAAGGGGACAGAAGATGCCTGCCGGTATCGTCTGTCCCCTATTTCTGTTTACGCTAATTTATCGGAATAGGATCTCGATCTTTTTCGTGGCCGGCAAAGAGGCGTTCCGAACCGAAATCGACTGTGCGGCGCGCTCCGATATTTCGATGAGAGCCTTGGCTCCGGCCGACTCAGGATTGCGCAGAACTACAGGAGTCCCCTCATCCCCGCCCTCACGCACGCTCTGCTCCAAGGGCACTTCGCCCAAGAACGGAATTTCGAGCGATTCGGCGAGTTTACGTGCTCCGTCCTTCCCGAAAATATGGTGCTTGTTGCCGGCCGGATCCATGAACCAAGCCATGTTTTCCACGATTCCCAAGATGGGAACGTTTACCTTCTTGAACATCGCGACACCTTTTCGGGCATCTTCGAGCGCTACATCTTGGGGTGTCGACACCACAATGGCGCCAGTTAACGGTACATTTTGGACGATTGTCAACTGGATGTCTCCGGTGCCCGGTGGCAGATCCAACAAAAGGTAGTCCAAGTCGCCCCATTCGGCATCGCTCAGGAACTGGCGTACGGCACTCGACACCATTGGACCCCGCCATATCACGGCTTGGTCAGGGTCGACCATGAAGCCCATCGACAGAATTTTCACACCATACTTCTCGAGAGGCACGATCTTGCGACGGACGCTGATGTCGGGACGCTCGTTTACGCCGAACATCATGGGTATGCTGGGTCCGTAGATATCCGTATCCACTAGGCCGACTTTAGCGCCGGCCTGCGCCAAAGCAATTGCCAAATTTACGGCAACGGTCGACTTGCCGACGCCGCCCTTACCCGAGGCCACGGCAATAATATTTGCCACTTCGCTCACCAGTGTCTGATCACCTTGGCCATCAATGCGGGCTTTTTGAACATTCGCTGTCATGTTCACGGTCACATTGGCGTCGATGTCGACCAAGTGTTTGACGGCGTTGATGCAAGCCCGCTCGATCTCCGCCTTGAGCGGACATGCGGGCGTGGTAAGATTTACGGTGAAGGAGACATCCTTGCCATTCACCTCAATGTCGTACACCATGTTGAGTGTGATCAGATCCTGGCCCAAATCCGGCTCGATCACGTTGCTCAGGGCATCGCGGACGCTTTCTACTGATAATGACATAGTGGGTATCCTGCGTTAAAATTTACATCCAAAGATACAAACCTTTGTGCCCCCATATTCATTCGAATCATCGGAAACTATAATGGCCGAATCGAATATACTCATAGAGAATCGCCCGATAGGTCGTAAATTTGGGCTCATTCATCGCCACTTCTAACCGAGATCATGAAATACGCAGTCCGCGAACATCCAGTGGTCATACCCGTGCCCGGCAACAAGATCATTGAGGAGCATGTCGGCCTTGCCTCGACCGGCCACGCTCATGTGTCCGTCGCGCATATGATCGCACCGCCACAGTGGACGGAGCCACCCCAGACGCCATCGTTCGATGAAGTCACCATCGTGATCAGAGGCAGAATGAGAGTCATTGTCGAACATTCGGAAACGGTCGATGTCGGAGCCGGTCAGTCGATCTACATCAATAAAGGTGTGAATGTGCAGTATGGGAACCCCTTCGACGAAGAGTGTGAATATTGGGCCATCTGTACTCCTGCATTCGCTGTGAACGATGCAGGCCGGGAAGAATCAAACTAACAAACGTATCCTACACCATGTCAAAACGAACACCCTTTTACGAGACACACAAGAAAGCCGGCGCCAAATTAATCGACTTTGGCGGATTCGAAATGCCCGTCCAATACGAGGGGATCAAGATCGAACATGCTGCAGTCCGCGACAATGCCGGTCTTTTCGATGTGAGCCACATGGGCGAGGTCTTTGTAAGCGGGCCGGGCTCTCTTGGCTTCTTGCAGCGCATAACCATCAACGATGTATCAAAACTCGTGCCGGGCAAAGCGCACTATTCGGCCATGTGCTACCCGAACGGGGGCATCGTCGACGATCTGATCGTTTACATGATGGGTGACGACCGTTATATGGTGGTGGTGAATGCATCGAACCGTGAAAAAGACGTCGCCTGGATGAAAGAGAATCAAACGGACGATGTGACCATCGACGACCGATCCGACGCCTACGCGCTACTGGCTTTGCAGGGACCAGCATCCGCCGAAATCTTGTCGAAAATCACCGACCTTGATCTCGGATCCATCGCCTACTATCATTTTGCAGTGGGAACAGTGGCGGGATTCGACGATGTGATCGTGTCGGCCACGGGCTACACGGGCGAACCCGGCTTCGAAATCTACTTTGATGTCACCAAGTGTGATCCCGAGGCCGTATGGAATGCCATCATGGAAGCGGGCGCCACATCTGGACTAAAACCGTGCGGACTTGGAGCCCGGGATACGCTGCGGCTCGAAATGGGGTACGCACTCTACGGAAACGACATCTCCGACAGCACATCACCGCTGGAGGCGGGTTTGGGGTGGATTACCAAATTTGACAAGGGTGATTTCGTCGGACGGGAAGCCCTTTTATCGCAGAAGGAGGCGGGCATAACCCGAAAACTGACCGGATTTGTGATGGAAGATGAAAAAGCCATCCCGAGATCGCATTATATTGTACGAAACTCGGAGGGCGAACAGATCGGAGAAGTGACCAGCGGCACCCAGTCGGTCACCCTTTCAAAGGGTGTCGGCATGGCCTACATGGATCTCTTTTGGTCGAAACCGGGACAATCCATCGTAATTGATATCAGAGGCAGGCTCATGCCGGCCACGACCCAAAAACCACCATTTGTCAAGAAACAATGAGAGATGCTCAGATTGACGTGTTCTCGACGGCCCAGTCATTTCTGGAAGAAGAAGTCAGAAATAAGACGGTCGTTGTAATCGACGTGTTGAGGGCATGTTCAAGCATGGTCACGGCGATCGTTAATGGTGCCAAGGGGATCATACCCGTCGAAGACATGGCCATGGCAAGCAAGATATCGGCAAACCTCGACGCGAAAAGCACCTTGCTTTGCGGCGAGAAGGACGGCAGAAAAATTGACGGGTACCAACTGGGCAATTCGCCGATGGAGTATTCGAAGGGTGTGGTCGACGGCAAGACCATGATCATGAACACGACCAATGGCACGAAGGCGGTGACTCGGGCGGCACTGGCACGGAAGATTTTGATTGGCTGCTTCCTCAACGCCGCAGCGGTGGTCGAGGAGCTGAGAAATGCCGACGGCGATGTCATTATCATCTGTGCAGGATGGAAATCACGCCTGTCACTCGAAGACATGCTGTGCGCCGGGCTGATCATTGACCGCCTGTGCGAGGGTAACCTTCCCGGCGACGCAACCGACGGGGCTAAGCTCGCCCATGTGCTATATCAAAAATATGCGGCCGACATCGAGGGTGCCGTATCCCAAAGCAACCATGCAATCCGACTCAAGGACATAGCCCATCCGAACGACATCTCCTATTGTAGCCAACTCGACCGTATTTCGATAGTGCCCTACATGAAAGACGGTATTATCGTACCTTAGTCTTGCCATGGAGAAACGCAAGAACAGAAAATCCGCGAATGAAAAGGCTACTTCCGGACTCGCACACCACCGGAAGCTGGAAATACTCGGTATCATCATCATCGGCATAGCAGTGCTTGTCGGTGTAAGCATACTCACGTACAGCGACGGAGATCAGGCATACATCGACGCCTTGGGGATCGGTGGCATCGCATCGGGGGCTGAAGAGTCGCAGCGGGTCAAAAACGGGCTGGGTGTGCTCGGTGCTTGGATATCTCATGGTTTCGTAAAGAACGGATTTGGTTATTTCAGCATCGTCATTCCATTGCTGGGCCTGCTTTACGGCTGGTATGTGTTCAGAAGCAAGCCTTTGCTTCGGCTGAATGGTATAACCATGCTCGCAACATACCTGATGTTCCTGCTTTCGACATTGGCAGGTTACATAATCTACTGGTTTGAGTTCGGCGAGGCACTTGGCTTGACGTGGGCGGGAGCCGTCGGCGTCTCGATATCGGCCCTGCTTTTACGCTACACCGGGGAAATGGGCACACCGATAATCCTTGGCCTGCTGGTGCTGGTCACGGGTCTGTTCGTCATCGACAAGGACGTTCAAGGCATGATCGACCGTATCAAGGCCTGGATCAGCAACAGAAGGGAGAAGGCCAAGGCAAAGGCCGCGTTGGCGTCATTGGGCAAAAAGGAGCCGGCACGTCAGGCCGTCTATGAAGAAGAACCGATAGCCAAGCCGATAAGGCGGCAAGTAAGCCCTGACGCACCTGATCGGGACGAGAACAACGGTGCGGCCAACAGGAAGGCAAGCATTGAAGAGGAACGTGAAGCCGCCATTCAGGCACGAATTGCCGAATCGAAACGAAGGGCGGAAGAACGGCGCCTGGCTGAGCTCTCGGAGCAGGCAGAAGTGGATGCGCAACCACCCCGGGCGATACTCGACAAACCGGAGCGTGAAGTAGCCACCAAGACCGACGGTGTGGAAGTGAAGGTATTTATCGGCGAAGGCGACGAGGAGGCATCCGACGACGAACTCAAGCGCCGGCAGAAGGACCTAGAGCGCACCGTGCCCGACATTAAGTACAGCTTTCCAACCATCGACCTCCTCGATACGCCACCCAACGAGGGCAAATCGATTGATTACGCAGAAATAGACGAGAAGAAGCAGATCATCCTCGACAAGCTCGGCAGGCACGGAATCGACATCATCAGCATCGACGCCATCGTTGGGCCGACTGTCACCCTTTATGAGCTCACTCCTGCTCCCGATGTGAAGATCAGCCGAATCGAGAGCTACGCCGACGACTTGAAGATGGCCATGGCGGTTCACGGACTCAGGATCATCGCACCAATTCCAGGTAAAGCGATGGTGGGTATCGAGGTGCCAAACCATCGCCGCGAGATCGTCTTCGCGCGGTCGGTGATCAACACGCGAAAGTTCGTTGAGACCGACATGGACTTGCCCGTCGCATTCGGTAAGACCATCGAAAACGAGGTCTTCATGATCGACCTCACAAAGATGCCCCACCTGCTCATAGCGGGTGCCACAGGCTCGGGCAAGTCGGTAGGCATCAACACCATCTTGGCATGCCTGCTGTTCAAGTGCCATCCTGAGATGCTCAAATTCGTCTTGGTTGATCCCAAGAAGATTGAGCTGTCGCTCTACCAGAACATACAAAACCACTTCTTAGCCACATTGCCTCATTTCGAGGAGGCCATCATCACCGACACATCGCAAGTTCTCGAAATTTTGAACAGCGTGTGCAAGGAGATGGACGAGCGGTACGACCTTCTCAAGATGGCGATGGTGCGCGACCTCAAGGCATACAACACAAAGTACAAGGCAGGTCAGCTCGAACCCGACTTGGGCCACAAATTCTTGCCTTACATCGTGGTCATCATCGACGAGTTGGCCGACCTGATGATTACTGCCGGCAAGCAGATCGAAGAGCCGATCGCCCGCATCGCCCAGTTGGCGAGGGCTGTCGGCATCCACTTAGTTGTGGCTACGCAGCGCCCATCGGTGAATGTGATCACAGGCACGATCAAAGCCAACTTCCCGGCACGCATTGCCTATAAGGTTGCATCCAAGGTTGACTCGCGTACCATATTAGATACTATGGGTGCCGATCAGCTCGTTGGACGAGGAGACATGCTGTTCTCGGCAGGTGGACC
>CAYZWQ010000015.1:0-27011 GCA_964481355.1 uncultured Chitinophagales bacterium | reverse complement strand
GATCTGGATGCGATCGACGGTCACATCTTCGGAGTAGCCAGACAGACGGCCTTTTACGGTGTTGTAACGTGCGCCTACAAAGAAGTTCTCGTCTGCACCGAAGCGGTATACGCCATCGATTGCCATTTGGTTGAATGTACGGTCTTCAGTCTCAGTAAGGGTTTTGCCCTTCGATTGTTCAAAGTTGCCAAAGAGCTCAAATCCACCAAATTTTACAAATGGATTCAATACCATTGCCGTGACATTGTCAGTTTGGTTAGTTGCAAGGCGTCCTGAGGTGAAATTGGAGGATGTGGACGAGCCAACCTTCTCCATCACGAGGTAATAACGTGAACCGGCACGGTCGCCAGCCCACAAAGTGTTACGTGCTGAGCCTGGAGTCGTGTACACAGAACCGGTCAGACGTACGCGTACTTGGTCGTTGAGCTGCTTGTCGTAGCCAAGCTTACCATAGAACACAGGCTCACGGTCTTTTGGACGGGTAACGCCACCTTGAATTTCACCACCGCTGGCTGCTACCATACCAAGGAATCCGTTCTTCTGGAAATACACCTCAGCACCGATCTCTGTTGTGAAAGCATCCATGATCAGGTTGCCCACAAATGGATTGTACATGGCATTGCCGTTATCCGACCGACGGAAGTGGGCATCACCGTAGTTGACTTCCATGTGACCTACTTTGATCGTCACGTTCTCCATGAGCTTGTCGACAGCCTCGTTGTCGAGGAATGGAATCTTGTCGACTTGTACATAACCGCCCTTGACCCAAGTTTCTGGGTGGTGGCGCGATGACAAGTACGCAATCAAGTTCAAGCGCACACCGTCGGCCAGCGTCACGTCGAACACCAGATTCGCAGTGGCCAAGTTGAATCCATTTCCAATTTCGATGAGTTCATTTTGATTTACACCGCCAACTACGTTAGCTGCTGCGCCATTTTCGTGGCTGAGACCCTGGAACTGTTGCGTGAACGCTCCACCGACCCGAGTTTTGATGCCTTCAAATTTGACGGTATCGAGTTTTGAGGTTTCAAACGTGTTGATGCCTCTTTTATCGTTTGGACGCCAAAACTGGACATCAGGTGTAAGTTGAGCAGCTGCTGCCAAGGGCAGGATGAGAGCGACGATTAACGCGCGGATTATCGTATTCATGGTAGACACTATTTAGATGGGTTGAATTTGGCAGAGAACGAGAGCGTGACATCGTTGCCGGTCTTGATGGTACCGAGCATCGCTGTCGGTGGATCGATCTTGAATTCTGTCAATTTGGTTGATACTGATCCTTTGAATTCCAGAACGTTACCTTGCTGATTCACAGTTACAGGCATTGTCATGGTTTTTGTGACGCCGGCAATAGTGAGGTCGCCGGTTGCCGTCCAGGTGTTGCCCTGTCCGGACTTGATTTCCTTCAGAACATACGTTATCTGTGGATTCTTGTCGGTTTTGAGCGCCTTGAAGGCGTTTTTGTCCATCTGGCTCTTCCCACTTTCGAGGGTTTCTGCCATCAGTTTGACCGATAGAGACTGGATACCTTTGAGGGCACCATTCTCGAGTGTTATGACCGCTTGGCCAGATGCCTTTTCCGATTTCATCTCCCAGTCGTGGAGCGTGGATGTTCCAGAAACGGAAAGTTCCGCGCCGTCCGACATTACATAGGCGGTTTGTGCAAATGACAGCGAAACCACCGATATTGAGAGTACTGCAAGAATCGCAGCGAATTTTTTCATTTTTTTCATAACCAATCCGTTAGTACTTGAAAGCTGAAACAAGTTAATGTGAGTAACTACTCCGCAATATGATTTATGTCATGTTTCGATATGTTTCTTGTCATCATGATCAAAACCAATCGCATTTTACTTCTTTTGTGCCTCGCAGTGTCGTGTAACAGGGCACAAAACCCATCTGTCGGTACAACGTCTCCCGACACCACATCGTACGCCGACATCCACAATCACTACGCCGGCAAGCTGAGTGGAACCTGGTATCGCAACCTGCTTGGATCGAGAGCCACACTCACATTGGAGCCCATTTCGCCCGACAGGGTGCAATTTGTGATCACGGCGCTGTCGGGTGCCAATACCGGCCAAATTGACGGCTTTTTGACGGTAGATGGAACCCGAGCCTCGTACAGGACCGAGTCGGCCGAACGCGGCAACTGCGTGCTCGTATTCGACGGCAGCGTCGATGGGTCCATACGCGTCGAACAGGAGGGATGCATCGGATATACTGGAGTCGGGGTGGTTTTCTTGGGATTGTACGACCGAAACTGGGCACCCGACGAGTCGCTGGCCCTCGCAGCCCTCGAAGAGCGTTTCGGTGTGGACGTGACCCGGGCGATCCAATTCTTGGCAGGTTCCGATTTCGACATCGTCGCGGCATCCCTCCAATTGGAGAGCGCCGTTGACTCGGGCGACGCTTACACGGAAGTGACCGAATTCTACACGAGGGGCTTACGCGGCAAGGTCACGAGCTGCGTTGCCGTGAACAGCGAAAGCGGCGAAGTGTGGGTCGCCTACATCAGAGACAGAAAACTCATGTATACCGGCGATCTCGAGAGGGCCCCAGACGGATTCCAATATTGGATCGATGAGATGGTCGTTTCTTTTGGACTCGAACTGGTTCACAAACCCGACCCGACGTAGTACAGGCAGCCGACTGTGATTACGTCATCGAATGAGCCCAAGCCCTTGCAGCGCCGACTCATCGGATGGCCTCAAAAGTAGCACCTTCTCGAACAGCACCCTCGCCTCGTTCTTTTTGCCAAGCTGCAATTGGGTCCATGCGTACATGAGCAATGTGTCGTAATCGGCAGGATACAGGTTGGCCACCTTTTCGAAATAGCCCAGCGCCTTGGGATACTCACCCAAGTTGTAGTGGATAAGCCCCATTCGATACAGAACCAGCGTCTGTTTTGGGTCAATTTTCAGAATTTCCTCGTACTGCTTGCGCACATCGGCCCAATTGTTGATCGCGGCGGCCGGGTTTACATAGCCGAGCCTCGGTTCTATGGCGTAGGGCATCATGGTGATGCACTGCTGGTAGTAGCGCATTGATTCGACGTGCTGGCCCGCCTGGTAGTGAAGATACCCCAGACGCAGAAGCGTCATGTAGCTTTTGTCGCCGTTGGCCGACAAATGTTGGATCGCCTTGGCATAATCGCCAGTCGCCTCCGCCACATACGACTGCTCCCAGGCTGACTGTACACTTTGGGCCGATGCCACATTATGAGATAAGACCGCCAGTAGTATGGCCAGACTGATATGTTTCATAGCTGATATTTTAATCCTACAAACCACCCGACCGAATGATACGGAAAACCGAAAAACCGTTCCTCCATGCGCTCATGCTGAACAAGAATAAATACCGGCAAATGGTCAAATAGGTTCCTTTGCAAATAAATCCCTGTTCTGTGTGCGGTAAGGTCCAAGCTGTTATTTACGATGTAGCCAGCCTCCTCGGTCGTGTTCAAGGCATCTCCTGCATAAGCTGTAAGAGCAACCTCTGTATTTTCGGTTGAATACCAATGTAGCGAGGCCGAGATGCCCTTTTGAAATTCGATCTCGTCGTTGATGACAAAGGGATTGACAGACACCTTCCAAGAGGCCCACTTTCCGGGATAGAAATCAACCTTGACCCCGTTTTGAACATGGGTTCTCTCATACAGATCTGAGATTGCAAGCTGTGCACCGACACCAAAGCCCTGAAATCGTTTCCCGATTTCGAGTGCCCCAACCATGGCGACATCGCCGCCATCGGTGCCGTCAAGCAGCACCGAATAGTTGTAGTCCAATGCCGTCAGTCCGAGAGTCAGTGACCAATTGTCGGGCAACGCCTGGTCAAAGCGAAGATGCACCTGTGTCTGGTTAATGTCACCCCAATAAACTTGCTGCCACAGGGCGCCGGCCGACCATGTCAATGTCGAACCTCTTGCCAACCTATGCCGAAGACTCACGTCGGCATAGTGCATGCGTCCCACATCCTCACTGTCGCTGACCTTCTGGCCGTATTCGACTGCAACCATGCGAATGAAATCAACACGCTGCATGCGGTCGGCTTCATTTTCACGACCTGTTTTCAGATAAAGTGTCCGAAGGAGCGACCTCGCATCGCGGTCGAACGGATTCATGTCGACGGTCTTTTTGAGCGATGCTTCCGCATCGTTCCATCGGCCCGTCTCGAGGAGGGCCACGGAATATCGGATACGGATGGCATAGGTCTCAAACCCCTCCGCCAGGGCTCTTTCAGACAGCTGGACAAGCGCATTCCAACGAGCCATATCGTACAGATATCGGGTATCCTCTTCGTACCCGGCACTTGTCTGGGCCATGGCGCCAGCCGTCGCCAACAATAAAAAAACCATCGCCAAGAGGGCTGCAACTGTTCTCATGATCGGCTCAATTTGAGGTTCACCCCACGACCTTGCATCGAAACGGATGTGATGACGGCATTCCCGGCCTCATCCCTGCCGACCTCGATGGCACCATTTGCAATCGGCCTGCTCTGCCATGGAAACATCAACTTCGTTGCATAGGTCACGGTTGCCCTGTTAGCGTCACTTAGTCCAACCTTCGCCAGTTGCACGGTCGACTCATATTCAGCCCTCATGAATCGAACGAATGGAGCCAAAAAATCTTGAAGCGGCAGCCACGCTCCACGGTAACATTGTTGGATGTTGGGTTCGTCGCGCATCACTGAACCATCCACATCGGAGAGCAGCACTTTTTGGGCAGAGACAAAAAATGCGTACAGGATTGAGTTGGTGTCCCCCCGGAAGGTGGTGAAGTGGAAAATGGAGTCGGTATAATGAAACCAAGCCGTGCTTTTGGTAGAATCGCAGTACAGATAGGTCTCATTGTTCATGTCTACACCGACTGTCCAAGAAATGTCGCCGGCATGCAAAGCATCTCGTTCAACTTTGAAATTGATGATTTGTCCCGGTTCCCACTTGAAGGCGTCCCTGAGCAACGGCAACGGCTTGATGGGTCGTACCATTTCGTTTTCACTCGGGATGTCGAATAAATGGATTTCTTCCGATCCTGTTGCCGTCACACTCACGTAATTTGCAATGGGGTACCAAATGGTCGCAGATCCAATGAACGGTGCCGTTTGCAACTGGAAGTGGAGATGAGGTTCGGGCGACCTCCCCGAGCTTCCGACCTGTGCGATCCGATCGCCGCGGCTCACGCGGTCGCCAACTTTGACCCCGATCTTCCCAGCCCGTAAGTGGCTGAGTTTGCTGTAAAGCCCTTCGGCATGTTTGATGACGATGGTGTTCCCCCAATTGTGCACCAAATCCGATTCGCCGATCCTGTTGTCGGGCAAACCATCCACCACATGCACCACCTCACCGTCGGCAGGTGCGACTACTGGCTTTCCGTAGCAATAGTAATCGTTTATGTCGTACCCCCCACCGGCATAGGTTCGGGTCTTGTCGTCAACAATGTCAAAATCCCATGCGTGACGGTATACACCCTGGTGGGTAATGGAGCCATTGTGGCCTTGAGGGATGTGCCATTCGCCTACTACAGGCAAGTGGATGGGCACGTATGCCAAAAACTTGAACCGCTCCCTTCGGTTCACAAACGTGTAAAGGTTTTTCTCCGGAGAAAACTGCTGGTCCCACACCAGCTGTGGACCCGTCGCCTGCCACCGTTGCCTGAGCACGACGATCATCATCAATACGACAATATTAAAGGGAAGCGAGTAGATAGGCAGTTGAAGAACGGTAAACATGCTTCCAAGGGCCGAAATAAACAAGGCTGTGATCGGAATCACGAGCACAACCACTACAAGTGCATAAAAGCTCGGCACCAAATAAAAGCTGCCCAGTGCAATAGATGTCAAGATGAAGTTGAAGCCGATATAACTGTAATGCAGTTCGGTAAAGTTGCCGTCGACCATTCGATAAAAGAAATAGCCCGTCGCAAACCCGACGATCGAGAACACGAACGATATCCGCGAGAACAACAGCAAGCCGACGGCTATGGCTATACCGGCAAACAGATTGTACTGAAAGAAGATGGCGCCGATCGACTTAAAATAAACGTCCCAAAACGGGCTGATCGATACATCCTGCAACCGCTGGTACCACTCAACCAACTGAAGTCCACCCACTTGAGCCAGATCGTTGTACGTGAACAAGCCCACTTCGGTCAACGAAAACGACTTGTACTGGCTCACACTAAGAAGCAACACCCAAACAGATACCAAAAAGGGCAGGCTCAGATAAGGCAGATTGTGGTCGAACAACACCTTTCGAAACCAGAGTGTAACGAGCATCGCAAGCAAACCTGCCAAAGCGAGCAGAAAAACCAGATAGAGGTTGAACTGATACATACTGCCCAGCACCAGGCCGGTCATGAGCACATTAAAGCCCAACTCACCGTTTCGGATCGCCTTACGGTCAAACCCCATGATGTCGGCGACCACATGGCCCACCAAAACCGCCAGCAGGCCGCTCAACCCGGCATAGGGAAACAAAAACGTTGCCGACATCAAGAGCACACTCAACCCCCTGTTGTTCACAAAAAGGATCTGGCCATAACTGTTGAGCCATCCCTGGAAGTGATCAGACAGCCGTGTGCGGAAGTCGGCCATGTTCAAACGTCCTGCTTGAGGTATTCGGGGACGGATTCGCTCGATTCGACCTCGCTCATTTTTTCGCGCTGTTTAATCACGTGCGGCCTTCCATCCATGTCGATCAACACCATTGCCGGACGCAGCGTTATAAACTGCATGCTCTGCGTCACATTGTAGGCGCCGACCCGATGCACCACCAGATGGTCGCCAGCCTTGAGCGGCGGCAACGATATGGCCTCGCGGATGATGTCGATGTTCATGCATAAGGGACCATAGATGACCGAATCTTCGAAGTAGTGTCCAAATTCTTGCGCCGGACTAATCTCGTGGTCGTACCAGTAGGAGGTGAACATGATGTTGACGCCGAAATCGACGATCGTAGCCCGGCGTCCGTCGGCGAGCCTTTTGTTCGAAATGACCGATCCCAACAGGTAACCGGCATCGTCGATGAGGGCACGTCCCGTTTCCAACACCAGTGTGGGTAGCTCGTCTTCCGTAAATCCGGCGTTGAGAATGGCGGAGGTGATCACCTCGGCGTAGTCGTCGAAGGTGGGATTGGCATCAACACCTGCCAAATAGCTGCCCTTTAGCCTGTTTTTGGAGGCAAACCCTCCGCCCATGTCCAAGTAGGTGATCTTTCGGTTGAATTTTCGGCGGATGTTCAGCGCCAAATCGCACATTTTGGATGTTGCGATGGCATAGGCCTGCGTACTCAGCATGAAGGTGCCGATGTGGCAATGCAGGCCGATCAGATCCATTGCATCCGACAGGATGATCTTGTTGATTGCATCCCAGGCTCCGCCATTTTCGTAATTGAACCCGAAACGGTCCCACTGTGGGTATACTCCGGTATCCATGTTGACCCTTATGGCCACCTTCGGCCGTATCTTCATTTCGCGGGCGATTTCCGTGAGCCTGTACAGCTCATCCAGGTGGTCGATGTGAATGGGAGATCCGTTGGCAGCTGCGAGCCGGAGCTCATCGTCAGTCTTGTCGGGTCCGTTGAACAGGATATGATGTGGATCGACTCCGTTGTGAATGGCTTTTTCGTATTCCATCCCCGACACCACCTCACCCCAGGATCCCAATTGGTGAAAAACGCGGCAGATGGCATTCAGATAATTCGTCTTGTAACTCCAGGCAAACTGCACGTTCGGGTACCGGGTTGTGAACGCCCTTTTGGCCTGCGCGTACGTTTCCCTAATGGTTCGCTCGCTGAACACAAACAGCGGTGTACCATATGCCTCAAGCAAATCGGCGACGGGATTGCCATCAATTTCGGTTACAGGTTGGTAAGCACTACGTTGGCCATATTTGTTCATCGAGCCGTTGTGCAAGGGCTGGATGATCGGACGTTCATATGATTTTTTCATTGCAGCACCTCAAAGTTTCCCCATCATCGAAATTTGTTGAAATTCGTCCAATCCCACAATCATGTCCCACGAGTAGCGAATGAACAGTTTACCCGTGTCATATCTCTCGAACGGGTCGACGTGCTCACCCATGGCCAACCTGACCAACGCCTCGGGGTGGTTCTGGCCGGCACCTTTTGCGAGGTAGACCCAAGCCGGAAATCTTGGGTTGATCTCAAGGAGATAGTATTGGTCGTCGTCGGTTTTCACGAACTCAAGCTCCAGCCCGCCACGCCATTGTGTGGATTGAATTACCTTGCGGGTGATGTCGAGCAACTCCTCGTCGTCGAGCGTCACACCAGCCCATGCCTTGCCCTTGTCGGTTATGTACAACTTCCGCATGGGCACCGCACCGATGGTCGTTCCGTTTCCGTCGCCCAAAGCGGTGACGTTGACCTCCATCCCCGAAACGAACTCCTGCACGATGATTGGAAGTCCCCATTTGGCGCTGATCTTATAGAAATAGCTTACCGCCTGTTCCAGGTTGTGTGCTATGCCGGCATCATAATACTTGCCCTTGATCACGATGGGAAACTCGAAATCGTACGTCAGCTCCTTGAGCTCTGCAGCGGTGTTTACCAATTCGGCTTTGGGTACCGTTACACCGTGTTTTTCGCCAAACTCGTGAAGCACGGCTTTCTGCCTCGACTCAAACTGATCGTGAGTCGGCATGAAGAGCCGTATTCCAAGCTCATGGCGCAACTTGTCGGCCAGCTTGATGTACCCGAACAGCTCCGCATCAAAATTTGGGATGATCACATCGATCTTCTCATGCCGGTGGATTTCGGCCAATCGGTCGTACAGCTGCTGCACACCTTCGGTGGGAAGCGGGACTTTGTACGACACATCAACAATGTCGTGCATGTAAATACCCGGTTCCAACGCCTCATAGCTGAGGCCTACAATGCGCGCCTGGTAGTGTTCACTTTCCTTAAGGGCACGGATCACCGGAATACCGGGACCTGGACTGTCGATGGCATTCAGGCCGCTGACGGCGATGTTAATCGGCTTTTTCATGGCCCAATTTGTACCGGATGATCGACTTCTTGAAATCGTAGAGGTCTTTCTCGACCGTCGTTGCGTCGATGGAATAATTTTCCTGTATGTGGCTGGCAATATCCTGGTCGCTGAGTCCTTCCTGGATCATGCGCACAATCTCCAACCCGATCGGGTTCAGAGTGAACGAGTCGCCGTTGTTTGGATTGAACACAAAGCCGGAATCGCTTATGGCAATGTTCTTTTTGATGTCCATCTTTGTTTTACGGTAGTTATGTGCTTGAAACGCACTTTAAGCAGTACGCCTGTTATTGAAGTTAAACCCAAATCGGTTTGTAACAACTACCTGTTTGACGACAAAAAAGCACATTCGTTCTCCACAAATGTGCACAGAACATGCCAAATACTATGCCTTTTTTGGCATTCGGCTCTAATCCGGCTATTTAAGAAGCGTAATGATGCCCGTTTTTGAAACGTCGCTTCCCAACAACCTGACGAGATACACACCCGATGACAACCCGCTTCCCGATATGGCAATGTGGTGCGTCCCTGCGCCGAAGGTGCCTTCTGCAAGCACACGCAATTGTCTGCCAAGCATGTCGTACAGCAGTATGCTTACATATTCTGTTTTGGCAAGGCTGAATGGCACTACCGTGGTTGGATTGAATGGGTTCGGATATGCCGGGTGTAACTCGATTCCGACTGGCAATGCCCCCGGTTGATCGTTCAGGCCGGTACCTATATTGGTGTTTTTCACATCGCCGTTTAAAATAAGCGAGGAAATCCGGAATGTTCCATTGGCGCTCGAAGCACCCCACGCATGCAGACGCACCTCGAATGAGGATAGGTCCCTGACCTCGGGCATTCCAATCCTGAGCTCTACCGTCGAATTGGCAGTAGAAAGATTTCCTTCACGGAGCACTTGTGATGCGCCGTCTGCCTCAAGCAAGATGCGATATTGGGCCGGACCGGTTCCCGAGCGGCGCACAAACACCTTCAGTGTGTCGCTGTTCGAAAAGCCCGCCAAGTAGCCCGTTGCGGCCTCTGCCCCAAAGCCGATGAAGTGGCCGGCCGAAAATTCGGAGGGCCAACCGTTCGAGTTGAACGCGTTGCTCACCGTGTTGCAGTTCACGCCCGACCGGTAAAAGCTCGAGAAGGTGATTCCTGTCGACTGTCTAGTAGGTTCTACGTCTTCGTCGGTGCAGCTGGCTGTGCCCGAGAAGGTGTACTCTACCGCAAACCGGCCCTCTTCGACAGGGGGCGGGGTTGGACCACTGTAGTTAGTGAAATAGGCTCTTCTTACAAGCGTGCTGTCCAGAATAAATGGGTTGGCCTTGCCTGACTGGATCGTTGCGATCTTCAGCGTGCGTTGGAATTCGACCAGGTCGACCGGATCAGACGTGTGGAATGCCAGCAGCTCCGACATCTGGGTGGGGAAAAAATCGGCGTCGGTTGCCAAGGCCTCTTCTTCATACATGGTGTAAAAATAGAACATCGCCCGGGCAACATCGCCTTTCACGACATCGCGCGGCTCAAAGAAGGAGTTGTCGAACGTGGTTCCCTGCTTTGTCTTGCTCCAAGAACCCAAATCGTCGGCGGGTATGGCGCTTTGACTGACCCTTCCGCGCCAGAAGGTGGTCACTTCGGAGGGTGACAGCGTCTTGAACCGGTAATTGTTTCGTGATTGGTTCACATCGGCGCGAGACGGACGCAGGTGGTGCAGGTCGGAATAGGCATTCCCCCTGCCGAGAAACTTCGACTGCGGCCAGAGATGTTCGGTGTTAAACCCGCGGTTCTGGGCAAGCACCCTGGCGTTCGACTGAAGGACTCTCAGCGTGTCGCCCGTGTAGAAGCACTCAATGGCTCCGTCCACATAGTTGAAGCTCATGAACATCGAGTCGCGGGCCTCGTTGTAGCCCTTTACAACGGCGGGCTTGAAATGCACCCTGATGCTGTCTATGAGCGCATTTCCAGTCACCCCCGGGAAAAGGACCGTTTGTTCCTGTGCTGTGAGGCGCCCTGCGGCAGTGATAAAGAAGAGTAAGATGAAGACCGTGATGCGCGCGTTTAGCGCCGTGCAAGAGGAACTGTGCATGTTTCGCATGTGAAGATTTTAGCCATCTGACCACCAAGAATGCGGAGAGGGAGGGATTCGAACCCTCGGTGCCCAAAGGACACACCTGTTTTCGAGACAGGCCCGATCGACCACTCCGGCACCTCTCCTTGGTTATACCTGTTCTATCTGCGGAAGCATACCATGTACACCCTTGGTCGGGGCGACAGGATTTGAACCTGCGACCTCTTCGTCCCGAACGAAGCGCGCTACCGGGCTGCGCTACGCCCCGAGTACATCACAAAGATACGCAGAAAAGGTGTTGCGAAAAACGCGCGAGATAAATTGGCCCACAAATCCTGAAAAAAACCACCACCCCTCACCCCTACATTTTTTTCTTGCTCTTGTTCTTGCTCTTGCTCTTGCTCTCGCTCTTGCTCTTGCTCTCGTTTCCCGCCCCCAGGTTCAGATCGGGTTCAGAATGGTTCGGAATTTTCCCGCATTTTTGTAAAGTCGCACTTTACTTTACCTCGAAATGTGACGCCAAGGTCTGACGCAAAGATCTGGCAGAAGTTAATCAAGAGGTAAAAGAGAACACAATGTTGACATCACTATCTGACCGCGCATTGATCGGTGGCCCGCTCTATTTCGAGGTAGCTGTTTCCGAATTGACTCCATCCGACCTGGGTCAGCTCGGTACTATGCCAAAACGCGCCATCGTAAAAATCAAACTGTACAACGATGCATCCGACATCCCCGTCTGCATGGATGAGCATCTATCACTCAGGCATTTGAGCATCCATCCAGCAATGCATGATCAGTCCTACTGCCTATGCGAGCATCATGACGGCTGTTGCATCGCTCATTTTCGGGGCACAGTGCCGAAGGAATACCTTGACGACGAAGGAAGCCTGGATCTGCTCGCCGACGAAATCAGACCCAGGCTTCTGTATCAACTTGCTGCAGACAACGGCATGTCAGTTTTCAAGCTCCTGACGAGGCTTAAGGACATCCAATACCATATTGCGATCAAGTGACAATCAATGCACCCCGCAACCGCATTGCGACTGCGTGAACCCTTGTGTTGGACCGAACCAAGGGAACGCGTTGCTCGCGCGGTTGCGCTGCCACCAAAACTCGGGGGCGGGTCCTTGTGACCCGTACTCCCGCATGGTGGCGGCATCGTAGAGCTTGCCGTTGATCATGGTATACTTGACATGCTCGGTATTGCGGATGTCTTCCAGTGGATTGGCATCGAGCACGATGAGGTCGGCCAGCTTGCCAACCTCCAAGCTTCCGATGTGTTTTTCCATTCCCAAGTAATGTGCTCCGTTCCAAGTGGCAGACCGCAGGGTCTCCATGTTCGACTGTCCCCCCATGCCGATCATCCACGTCTCCCAATGGGCACCGAGCCCCTGCAATTGGCCGTGAGCTCCCATGTTGACCTTGACACCGGCGTCAGCCAGCTTCTTGGCCGAACGGCTCACCTCAATGAAACCGGAGTCGTATTCCTCGTTGGGCACCATGGTGCGATGGCGTGATCGTGCGTCGACAATGCTGCGTGGGGTGAAGCGCAACAAACGCTCCTTGGCCCAAACGTCGGTATTCTGGTACCAGTAATACTCGCCGTTCAGGCTACCGTAGTTCACAATCAACGTGAGCGTATATCCCACCTTCGTGCTGCTCCAAAACTTGACGACGTCATCGTAGAGTTTCGCAATGGGGATGTTGTGCTCCACTCCGGTGTGACCGTCCATCACCATCGTCATGTTGTGGAAGAAGTGGGATCCACCCTCGGGAACGACGTTCATCTCGAGCTCTTTGGCGGCCGTGAGGACGTGCAGCCGTTGGTCCCTGCGAGGCTGGTTGTAGCTCTTCACCGAGAAGGCCCCGAAGGCCTTCGTGCGGCGAAGTGCGGATCTGGCGTCGTCCAGATTGTTGATCACCGCCTTGAAGTCGCCGTCGGCTCCATATAGAATGATACCGGTGCTGAATAGCCTCGGACCGACCATGGCCCCGCTTTTGATGAGCTCGCTGTGGGCAAAGATCATTTCGGTGTGCGAGCTGGGATCATGCGAGGTGGTGACCCCATAGGCGAGGTTGGCGTAGTAATACCAATTGTGTTTGGGGCTCAAGCCCTCACGGAAATCGCCCACGTGGGCATGCACGTCCACCAAGCCTGGCATGATCGTCTTGCCGGCAGCATCGACCACCCGCGCGTCGGCAGGCACCGACACGGTGCCCGTGGCTCCAACCGCCTCGATACGGTTGCCATTGACGACGATCACGCCATTTTCGATCACCTCGTCGCCCTTCATCGTGATGATACGGGCATTGGTGAATGCCGTGCGACCAGTTGGCTTGGCCAACGGCACCTCCAGTCCAATTTTTAGGCCCGTGCTGTCGGGAGCCATCGGTTTGGCACCCGGTATGTCGAGATGCGCAAAGCGCTGACGCACATCGGCAGTGAAATACTCATCGCCGTACGTCCAATGGAGCTTGCTCCCGTCTGCATTCCAGTGCAAGGCGATGCCTGCATCTTTGGTGACCTGCGTGATCGGGATCGCCTTTGTGGCGGCTGAGAGGTCGACCGTATTCCCATTGAGCACAAGTGGGACGATGTAAACTTTGAAAAGCTCCTGATAGGCCATCCACTTGCCGTCGGGGCTCGGGATCATCCGGTTGGCGTATCGAGATGTGAAGTGCGTGAGTGCTTCGGCTCCATCCAGATTCACGCTCTTGAGCGCCTTTCCCAACGCTCCGAAGAAATAGCCTCCCGTTTGGTAAAAAATTCGCTTGCCGTCGGCCGAATACTGCGGATACTGCCCTTCCTGGGTAATCATCACCGGCTCACCGCCGGCCACGCTCATGCGGTATAAGCCGGAACGGTTTGTAAAGGCAAATCCCTGGTGATTGTTGCCCGGCTCACGCGAATAAACGATCTCCGATCCGTCGGGCGAAAATTTGGGACCACGGTAGATTCCCTTTGCCTTGGTGAGCGCTGTCGGAGCGGCATTCGCACGCCGGATGTCGAGCATCATAATGCGCCCCATCTCTTCATCGTCCCAGGTGACGTACACCAGCTTGCTGCCATCGGGACTAAATGCCGGTTCGAACTCAAAGTCCTCGCCGTTGGTCAGGCGAGTTGGCTTTCCGTTTGGCAAATCCTTCTTCCAAAGGTAACCGACCGCGTTGAACACCAACGTCTTCCCATCGGGCGATGTAGCCGCGTGGCGAATCACCTTTGGCGTGATCACGTCTGGAGCGGGATTCTGCTCAAATCGCAAGGCCTCGGCCACGCGCTGCTTCACGTCAACCTCAAAGGGTATCTGCTCGGATCCGGAGCCGTCGACTGCCACTTTCCACAGCTTTCCCTGCCCCCAAATCACGATGTGCTTGTCGCCGGGCATCCATGCGAATCCAGGATACACTCCGAAGATGGCCCAAGCCTCCTGCTGGTCCATGTCGAGCTTGTCGAAAATGGGCCACTCCTCGGCTGTACGCGTGTCGTAGAGGAATAAGACCGACTGGTTTCGCACCCTACGTACGAAAGCGATGTGGTTGCCGTCGTTGGAGACCTGCGGACGCGTTGAACCCCCGGGACCCGATATGACCGTTTCGTTGGTGCCCTTCTGGCGGTCAAAGCGTTTGATCACGTAAATTTGGCTGTTGGGATCCTTGTTGTAGAGAAATTGTCCCCCGGCATACACATCCTCGCTGTAGTACACATAGCGTCCGTCGGGCGAAACACTGGGCTCGTTCACATCCTGTTGGTCATTCTTGCGCTGCGTGAGCTGCAGGCCGGTGCCTCCGCTCTTGTGGTACATCCACATCTCGCCGGCACCCAACGACCGTGTTCCCGTGAAATGTTTCCTGGCCACGAAATATTCGCCGTCGGGCATCCAGACGGCGTTGTTGAGAAGGCGAAAATCTTCGCGGGTGATCTGCCTCGCGTTCGAGCCGTCCGCATCCATGAACCAGATGTTGTCGCCGCCGCCGGCGTCGCTGGTAAAAAGTATCGTCTTCCCGTCGGGGCTGAAACGCGGCTGCACTTGCCACGCTGGCCCTGAATGCAGCACCGTGGCCTTTCCGCCCGCAGCGGGGATGCTGTAGATGTCGCCGAGCATATCGAAGATGATGGTGCTGCCGTCGGGACTGACGTCCAGATTCATCCAGGTTCCCTCAGTCACATTAAAGGAGATTTCCTTCGAATCGGCATGCCAGTCAGAAACAGGGGTTTTGGGGGCCTCTTGGGCAGTCACAAATGATGCCTGAGAGGTAAATAAAGCAATGAAGGCCAGCGAAAGAGCAGGTTGTTTGATCATGATAGAATCAGCCTAAGGTGAAAATCCTAGGCCAATATACCGATGCGGACCAATAGTGAAAAATGGCAGCTGCAGTGCGATGGGAATCCGAACCCTAATTATCTTCTCGTATCAGGAGCAGCACCGCCTGCTGTGGAACGATCACGTACTTTTCGTCCTCATACTGGATTTCGTGGCACTGGCTTTGCAGATAGATCGCCAAATCACCGATTTCAGCCTGAAGTGGGATGTACTTGGGTGCATGGGTGTTCACTTTCCAAGGTTCATCGTCGTCCGAAGGTGGCGCTACCGCATATCCAGGCCCGACCTTCATGACGTAACCGCTCTGAATTTTTTCGTTCTCAACAACGCTGGGAGGGAGAAACAGGCCGCTCTTGGTCATCCCATCCGAGGACTTAGGCTTTATGAGCAGACGATCGCCAACGACGATCATTTTCTCGAGATGTGTGATTGTATCCATAGATTTCATCTTTTTGCAAGTTACAACCATTTGGGAGCATAAATCAATCCGCGCCCAGTTTGGATGATTCGTGCCAACGATGCATATTCCATGCTATCCGATCAATAAAGCCCACCATTATGAAACGTGTCGTCCTATTTGTGGCAGCATTGCTGCTATGCATGCTACCATCCACGCAAGCTGTATCTCAAAACGGAAGCAAGCCAGTTTCGATGACCGACATGACCAGGATTGCACAGCTTGGAAACATCGCCGTGTCTCCAGACGGCAAGCTTGTTGCCTACACCGTCCAGTCGATAGAACCAGACAAATCGAAAGCGGGCGAGTATCTGTACCGCACACAAATATGGCTGGTGCCCTTCGACGGCAGCGCTCCACCACGCCAAATCACCACCGCCGCCACCAACAGCACGAATCCGCAGTGGCTAGACAACGATCGGCTCACATTCAACAGAACGGTCGACAATCGGCCGCAGGTCATGGTACTCTCGATGAAGGGTGGCGAGGCCGCGCCACTCACCACCGATTCGAGAGGAATATCGGGCGCAAACTTCTCTCCCGACGGCAAATCGATCCTCTTCAGCCGCAGCACCAGCCACGACGACATGGTGAAGCAGATGAAATCGCTGCCGCCTTGGCCACTCGAGAAGCCTGGAATCACTGGTATGCCCGACACCGTCACAAAACCTGATCCTGACGGCGATTTGGCTGCAGTGCGTGCCTGGCTCGCAAAAAATGAGGATGACCAAAGCCCGAAAGTGATCAACCGACTCAATTTCCAAGGTGAGACGGGTCTGAACCCCAACTGGTCGTACAATCACCTCTATGTGATGGAAACCGAGAAGGGCAACGGCGGCAAAGCCCTTACCACGGGTTTCTTCAGTTGGGGCGGGGCAAGTTGGTCACCTGACGGCAGGACGATCGTATTCAATGGTAACCCGGACTCCACGCTGCATCCCGACCGACGCCAAGGTGGGAATAATATTTACACCATGAATTCAGACGGGAGCGGATTTCGCAAGTTTCTCTCAATGGACGGCTATAGCTTGGGAAACCCTCAGTTTTCGCCTGACGGCAAGATGATCAGCTTCAGTGCATCGCCCGACGAGCCACGCGGATTCTCGCAGACCCAGATCGGCATCGTGAACGCCGACGGCAGCAATCCGCGCATCATTACGGGCAATTTTTACCGTTCGGCCGGTAGCGTCACCTGGGCCGACGACAGCAAATCGCTGTTCTTCACGGCTTCGACCAACGGTGGCACACCTCTGTATACGATCGATCTGGCTGGAAAGGTGACCATGCTCACCGACACCGACACGGGCGTGAGGAGCTATGCCGTAACCAAAAACGGGCTGGTATTTGTATTGACCACTGCCCAGAATCCCTACGAGATGTACACGCGACCCCTGCAGGGTGGCACACCCAAGGCGATCAGCAACCACAACAGCAGCTGGATATCGGATCGAAGGGTCAGCACACCCGTCAAGGCAACTCTGACACGACCTGACGGACTAGAAATTGAGTATTGGATCATCAAGCCGAGCTTTGCCGAGCCGGGCAAGAAATATCCGTTGGTGTTGAATATCCACGGCGGGCCTTCGGCCATGTGGGGCACGGGAGAACCCAGCATGTGGCACGAATTTCAGTTTCTGGCAAGCAAAAATTACGGGACGGTTTTTGCAAACCCCCGCGGGTCGGGTGGCTACGGAGTTGATTTCCAATATGCCAACTACCAAAATTGGGGTGATGGTCCTGCTGGCGATGTTTTGGCGGCTGTCGACATGGCGCTGAAGCAGGACTGGGTCGACCCCGAGAAGCTTGTCATTACCGGCGGTTCATACGCCGGATACCTCACGGCATGGATTGTGGCCCACGACCACCGCTTCAAGGCGGCCTACGCACAGCGTGGCGTGTACGATTTAGACACCTTCATGGGTGAGGGCAATGCCTGGCGGCTTGTGCCAAACCATTTCGGGGGATACCCCTGGGAGGATGAAATCCAACCGATTCTGGAACGCGAGTCACCCATCACCTATGTGGACCAGATCAAGACCCCGTTGCTCATCAAGCACGGCGACGTAGACCTTCGCACGGGTGTGATCCAGAGCGAAATGCTGTACAAGAGCCTTAAAATCCTCGAACGCGACGTCGAGTATGTGCGCGTGCCGGCGGCCAGCCACGAGCTGTCGCGCTCTGGCAATGTACGCCACCGTTTCGACCGGATGCTCCGCATTTGGGAGTTCTTCGAGCGCTATGTGGGCGAGTAGCACTCTACCACTCTACTATTTCTCCCAGCGCACCTTCTCCGCCATTGGCAGACGCCGTACGCCGACGGGCTTCTCATCGGTCTTTCCCAAATAGATGATACCCATGGGGAAGTCTTCGTCTGCGAGTCCGAGCCACGTCTTGAATTGCGGTTTTGCGCTCATGCCCCCTGTCGACCAAAAAGCGGCCAAACCATCTGCATGCGCCGCCAGTAGCAAGTTTTGTATGGCACAGGCCACGGCTGCCTGTTCCTCCCATTCGGGAAGACGGTTGCCAGGGGTGCGCTTCATGTAAACCACGACGATGTGCGAAGCCTTGTCTCCCAAGTGGAGCAGCTTGTCGAACTTTGCCTGCTCGAACTCATCATCGGGTGTGTGCGCCTTGTACAGGGCGGCATGCTCGAGGCAGAAGCCGAGCACACGTTCATGCGGAAAGACGATGAACCGCCAAGGCTCCGTGAACTTGTGTGTAGGAGCCCAATCGGCCAACTCGAGCATTCTGGCAACATGCTCGTCGGGGATTTTGTCGCCGTTGAAGTGGGCCGGCTTGATGTTGCGTCTCGATTTAATGATATCTGCTAGCATGGTAGAGTAGTAAAGTGAAAGGCTATAATACGTATTTAGCGTGGCTAATGTAACCAGTATTCGCACTCCATGTAATCGTTCGTTCCCTGTAGTTCTCAGTAGTTATCGGTAATGCTTGATAGTAATTGATAGTAATTGCTAATGATTGCTAATGATTGCTAATGATTGCTAATGACTGCCAACTCGTGTTTGTTCGTGGCTGTTCCCGTATCTTTCTGCAATGGACATCAACGCAATAACATTTGACCACGCCACCGGCCTGGTTCCGGCCATCATTCAAGACGCAGCAAGCGGCCGTGTGCTCATGCTGGGCTACATGAACCGGGAGTCGCTTCAAAAAACGGCCGATTCGGGACGAGTAACCTTCTTTAGCCGATCCAGAAACGAGCTGTGGGTCAAAGGTGAAACATCCGGCAATTTCCTGAGGGTGGTATCCATTTCGGATGACTGCGACAGCGACGCCCTGCTGATAAAGGCTGAACCCGACGGACCAACCTGCCACACGGGATCCGAATCTTGTTTTGATGCGGGCAGGAGCGGCATACTCACCGAAACTGGCCTCCCATTCCTGGCTTACCTCGAAGCGTTTCTTCAGGACAGGAAGCGAACCATGCCCGAAGGATCCTACACAAGCAAGATGTTTGCCAAAGGGCTCGATAAAATTGCTCAGAAGGTCGGTGAAGAGGCGGTCGAAACGGTGATCGCGTCAAAAAACGACGACTACAGCGAATTTGTATATGAGGCTTCCGATTTGCTGTTTCACCTGATGCTGCTTTTGGTTGAAAAAGGCATTCCGTTTGAATCGCTGATCGAAGAACTGCGGAGACGCCATTCTTGAGGCTATTGCTCCATATTATGTCTGCATTTGATTCAGTTCATTTTTTTTTATAAATGTTTAGATCTTACTTTAGTAAAAAGAATCGTGCTGAAGCGCCATGTCTAGATAGATGTACATCACATGACCCTTACGGAGGTTAGGAATCTAATTCCCACTTGGCTCAGTGAGTCAGAAATGATCCATCTTATCGTGCTGGATGGTAACGGATTGTGCCTGCTTTTGAACGACACATTCCGAAGCGTCCTCAAATTCGAAGTGGCCGAAGGAGCCCATGCTTCTGAATTGGTGCACCCGGACGACGTCAGTATACTCAACGCTGCCATTGCGACGTTTGCAAGTCGCGAAGGCCAAAAACGACAGCTCCAATTACGGGTCCGCTCGAATGGCGGGTTTGTCCCCATTCATTGGGAAATGTCTGCAATCCAGACACATGACGAGCCCAATCAACTTGTTGTGATGGTGGGCACAAAATTTGGCCAAAATCCGACTACGCTGCCGATTGACGACGACCAACGCTTTTTCTTCAGGTCTCTCATCGATAAGGTCCCCAACATTGCAATTCAAATTTATAAGCCCGACGGAACAATCAAATACTGGAACAAAGCATCCGAACATCTGTTTGGAATCAGCTCGGACGCTGCGATTGGAAAAAGTATTTTTGAATTGTTGATCCACGAAAAAGAGCGCTTTGAGGTTGCTGCAAATATCAGGCACTGTGTCGAGAATGGACTTCCGATACAGCCTGAAGAATTTCGGATCATGCGGCCCGACGGCGTGGAGGTGTATGTTTACTCGAGCCAGTCGGTTGCCGTTAACAATGAGGGAGAGCCTGAAATTTATCGCATGGACGTAGACCTTACCGAACTGGAGGTGACACGTCAGAAATTTGAGCAACTTGTTGAATGGTTCGATCATTCAAACGACTCCATTCAGGTAACCGACGAGAATGGTACTATTATCTTCGCAAATGCCGAATCACAAAAACGACTCGGACTAAGCCTGGACGAACTGATCGGCCATCCGATCGGCTCAATCGAAAAGGTGTTCGAGAATATCGATGACTGGAAGGCACATGTAGAGCACCTGCGTCATGTGGGAAGCATGATCATCGAGGGTATGCAGCGCAGAAAGGACGGTACTGAATTCCCTGTGGAAGCCAGTGTGACCTACCAGGAAACGCAGGGAACTGGCTATGTGGTTGCCTTCATTCGCGATATTACCGACCGAAAAGTCACTGAAAAGCAACTGCAGACAACACTCGATTTGGTGAGCGAGCAAAACAAAAGGCTTCTGAATTTTAACTTTATCGTATCGCACAACATCCGCAGCCATGCCAGCAACATCTCAGGCCTAGTCGATTTGTTGGTCACCGGCAGAGACAAGGTTGAGCGCAAGAATATCGAAAGCCTGCTCAGTCTTGCCAGTCTGAATCTCATGACCACAATCGACGACTTGAACAAAGTCATCACGATTCAGCGCAACATCAACGAGCAGAGGCTGTCGATCAACCTGCTCGATTCGGTGAACTCCACTATCAATGTGCTCAAGGGCGAAATTCACCACCATAACATTCTTGTTGAGACGGAGATCAGCCCGACATTGCAAATCTTCTTCAACCAATCCTATCTTGACAGCATCCTGCTTAATCTCGTTTCAAACGCCGTCAAATACCACAGCACGGAAAAAAGGCCGGAGATTCTTCTGAAAGCCTATGAAATGGATGATTATATTGTGCTAGAAGTTGTCGATAATGGGTTGGGTATTGATATGAAAAGACATGGCGAGAAACTTTTCTCCATGTACAAGACGTTTCATGGCAACCCAGACGCCCGCGGATTGGGCCTGTATATCACGAAGAGTCAGGTCGATGCGCTCGGCGGCAGGATTGAGGTTGAAAGCCAACCAGGTCAAGGTTCCACATTCCGCGTTTATTTCCCATGCAACCAGTAAAGCTCATTTGGGTCATCGATGACGACCCCATCTTCACGTTTCTCACAGAGACACAGCTCGCAAGCCGGTACAGCCATGTCGCGATCCAATCTTTTTCGAACGGCCACGAAGCGTATGAGGCGCTTAAGCGCTGCATAACCGAAGATCTCGATTTGCCAGACCTCATTTTGCTGGATATCAACATGCCCGTCATGGACGGTTGGGAATTCATCGAGGAATACAAGGCCATCATGGGCCAGTTCGCCCAGCAGGTTTTCGTGTTCATGGTGAGCTCAACGATTGACATGAACGAGATTGAATTGGCCAAAAACCACGAAAACATCGAGGGTTTCATGAGCAAACCTGTGGTGATGGACGAGCTGGTCAAAATGATCGAGTCGAGCATGGACAACGGCTGATTATCAGCCCCCTACCTGCTTCACCCAGTCTTGCAGGTTGTAATAGTTGGTAACACGGGTAATGCAGCCCTCGCTTATTTCGAAAAACGCCCCCGCTGGCAGCATATATGACTGCCCCCTGGCCTCAGGTAATCCTGAGTCTGTCTTCAAATAGTTTCCTTTTACAGTAAATTCTGCTGCAGCGCGTCTTCCGTCGGCCGACCACATCACTACAATGTCGGTAAGCAACTCCTTATAGTGCACATTCATGCGCTCCATGAAGTCCATGAACGCTTCCTTGCCGACCTCTCTAGAACCTTGGTTGATGTCATGGATAACGTCGTCGGCCAGCAGAGCGGCAAAGGCCTGCATGTCCGATCGGTTGAATGCATCGTAATAGCGTTCTACAATGTTCATTTCTCAATGTGGCTTTATATTGTTTTGCAGGTGCGAAGATAAGGCCATGTGATCCTGATCGGCAAGACCCCTATCTTCCATACATGATTACCGTATTTTCTCCAGGCCGTGTGAACCTGATCGGCGAGCACACCGACTACAACGACGGGTTTGTGATGCCGGCCGCCATCGACCGAGGCTTGACGATGCACGCCTCCTTGAACACCGAGCGCACCGTCCGGCTCCGTGCGCGCGACATCAATCAAACGTTCGAATGCCCTATCGACGCCCCCCTGCCCCATAGCGGACTGGGGTGGACTGATTACGTGCTTGGCGTGATCGACCAAATGTGGTCTGCAGGAATCGAAAAAACCGGGTTTGACCTCGATTTCGGGGGCAATCTTCCCATTGGTGCGGGAATGTCGTCGTCGGCCGCACTAACCGGCGGTACCGCCTTCTGTTTGAACGAATTGCATGGCTGCGGGTTGACTCGCCCCCAGCTGGCACGCATTGCCCAAGCCGCCGAGCACGAGTTTGTGGGTATCAGAAGCGGTATTTTAGACCAATTTGCCAGCCTGAACGGCACCCGGGCGCACGCGATGCTGCTCGATTGCCGTTCCCTTGAGTCGAAAATGCTGCCCTTTCCATCCGACAAGGTCGCCATCGTCTTGTGCGACACGACCATCCGTCGGGAGCTGGTGGCTTCTGAATACAATGCGCGGCGGGCGCAATGTGAAGCGGCCGTTGCAACCATGAAGCCGTACCACCCCGAAATCACCAGCCTCCGTGACGTTAGCGCAGAGATGCTCGACATGCATGAGTCGAAGATGGATCCCACCACTTGGCGGCGTGCCCGGTATGTGGTGCAAGAAAATGAGCGGACACTGGAGGCCGCATCGGCACTTGAGACGGGTAACCATTCCCGATTTGGCGAGCTGATGCTCCAATCTCATCGTGGCCTCCAACACGAATACAATGTTAGCTGTGAAGAGCTCGACATCATGGTTGAGCTGGCACTTCCACTGCCGGGATTGATCGGCTGCAGAATGATGGGAGGCGGCTTTGGCGGATGCACGATCAATTTGGTGGAAGTCGGCCAGGTCGAATCGTTTGCCGCTGCCATGCGTGAATCTTACTTGAATATGACAGGATTAAATGCGAACATTCACGTAGCCGGAGTCGAAGAGGGAACGTACATCGTCAAGGTATCCGATCCATGAAAAAAAAGACGTCCATTATCCTCGCACTTGTCACTTGGGCCACGCTGATCGTTCAGTTTCTCTTGGTCGTCATCATCAAATCGCTGACGGGCGACAGTGTTTTCGATGCCACCGTCAACTATCTGAGTCTGTTCTCGGTCGAATCGAACTTGGCCGTCGCCATGGTGCTTACAGTACCTTTGATCTTGAAGAGTGGTCCACTTTTTCGTTTTTTTGATTCGGCAGGCATTCAGGCCATGGTTGTCGTCTATTCGTTCATGGTATTCATGATCTATGACTTGGTTTTGCACGACCTATGGGTTGACGAGGGCATCCAATTTGTGCTGAACTACCTGCTTCACAATGCGATACCACTTGCCTTCATCGTATGGTGGTTCAACTTCGGCGAGAAGGGAAGGTTGAAGTATTGGTACAGTTTCCCTTGGCTGATCGCACCCATCATATATATGGCCATTACGCTCATTCGAGGTTGGTACTCCGGATTTTATCCGTATCCGTTCATTGACGTCGACCGCATCGGGATGGCGACAGTGCTTTACAACACGGCAGGAATGTTGTTTCTTTTCTGGATCGCCGGCCTGATCATGGTGTGGATTGACAAAAAGAGGACCAGATGACAAAGTCCGACATTAAACCGATGCCCGTCTATTTCGGCACCTACATCAACCTGGTGCCCGAAGAACAGCTGAGCCTGGCATTCAAACAATCGTTAGCCGCCATCGAGCACGTCAATGTGAGCTTATTCGAGAAGATAGGCAACAAGGTCTACGCACCGGGGAAATGGACAATCAAGGACATCCTGCAACACCTGATCGACAGCGAGCGCGTGTTCGCCTATAGGTCGATGCGATTTGCGCGCCACGACACCACGCCGCTGCCAGGCTATGACGAGAACCTCTATGCCAAGACCGCCGGAGCACCGGAGCGAAGCCTGGAGTCGATTTTGGCCGAACTTGAGGCTGTAAGGACCTCCACGATCTTCCTTTTCGAGAGCTTCAGTGCAAGTGCACTGTTACGTACAGGTGTCTGCTTTGATAAGGAAATTTCCGTGTTAGGGTTGGGATTCACGATCATCGGCCACCAAATACACCATTTTAAGGTCATAAATGAGCGTTATGTGGGTTTGTGATTTTGTGGTCTCAACAATTTGGGGCAAATTACCGAACCTGTAATATTCAATATTAAAGTCGTCGTCATGAAGAAATTCGCCATCCTGTGCTCCGTGGCCCTTTTTACCAGTGTAATGCAATTCGATTCAGCCAAGGCACAGTCTCCGATCCCGCCTGATGTCATGGCATCTGTCGAGGCCATCCACGATCAGATGATCGAATGGCGTCGCGACATCCATCAACACCCCGAATTAGGGAACAGGGAGTTCCGGACGTCTAAACTTGTGGCCGACCATCTTCGCTCACTTGGCATTGAGGTACAGACCGACATAGCGTACACAGGAGTGGTTGGCCTTCTGAAAGGCGACATGCCAGGTCCGGTAATCGCGTTGCGCGCCGACATGGATGCCCTGCCGGTAACCGAACGCAACGATCTTCCTTTCAGGTCGCAGATCGTGAGCGAGTACAACGGTCAACAGGTGGGTGTGATGCACGCCTGTGGCCACGATACCCACGTCGCCATGCTGATGGCCACGGCTTCGGTGTTGGCCCAACATAAGGACAAGATCCGAGGTTCCGTCAAGTTTCTGTTCCAGCCTGCCGAAGAGGGTCCACCGGTGGGTGAGGAGGGTGGTGCGGAGCTCATGGTCAAAGAGGGCGTGATGCGCAACCCGGACGTCGATTTTGTTTTAGGAATCCACGTCAATTCACAGACGGACGTGAACACCATCACCTACCGCCCGGGAGGCACCATGGCGAGCGCCGACGATTTCCGGATCGTGGTGAAGGGTCAGCAAGCCCACGGAGCCTATCCCTGGAGCAGCATCGACCCGATCGTTACATCGGCGCAGATCATAACCGCCGCCCAAACCATCGTGAGCAGGAACATCAATGTGACCGAAAATGCAGCCGTCGTCACCTTCGGAAGCATCCAGGGCGGCGTTCGCAGCAACATTATACCTGAGGAGGTGGTCATGCTGGGTACATTGAGAGCTCTATCCATCGAAGACCGCAGACTCGTGCACGACAACTTTCGGCGTATTGTGAATAACGTGGCTGAGGCAATGGGCGCGACCGTCGAAATTCAGCTTCCTTACACCACTTCGTACCCGGTGCCCTATAACAATGCCGACCTGGTAAACCGCACACTCCCCATATTGAAGGCCATTGCCGGCGACGAGAACGTCAAGCTGCGCCACCCTGTGACCGGTGCCGAGGACTTCAGCTTCTTCAGCCGCGAAGCCCCGGGGTTCATGTACTTCCTCGGCGGCAAGCCGCTCGACGTGCCCTACGAGGAATCGCCCAGCCACCACACACCTGAGTTCTTCATCGACGAGTCGGGCCTGCTGCTCGGCGTCAAATCGTACGTGGGTATCGTGATGGGCAGCTGGTGATTAAAGCATTGACACGGCGAATTAAACTACGGTCAATTTGACAATCGCGTCTCATCTCTAACCTATCGTGTCTCGCTTCTCGTTTTTCGTATCTCGTCTCTAGCTTCTCGTGTCTCACTTCTAGTGTCTCGCTTCTCGCTCCTCGCCTCCCACTTCACAAACCGGCCTTTCCTCTCATTCCAGTCGGTGAGGATCGAAAAAGCCGTGTTGCTGCCCGTTTGGCTGAGATAGTCTTCAAGCAACGATTTCAACATGTGCTGATCGTCGTCAGAGAAGTTCGACGCCGTGATGTATTCGCTGTTTACGTGTTCACTTCTGTCTCCATACGTAAACAGGGTGCCACCGGTCATTCCGGCTCCGATGTTGGGTGATGTCCTTCCGAGAATGACAACCACACCGTTCGTCATATACTCGCACGCATGCAGCCCCACCCCCTCGACAACTGCCGTGGCCCCCGAGTTGCGGACGGCGAAACGGTCGCCGGCCAATCCGTTCACGTATAGCACTCCACCGGTGGCTCCGTAGAGAGCACAGTTGCCCAAGATGGCGTTCTCCTCGGCTCTAAAGACCGACTCTTCGCCTGGCTGAATCACGATGCGTCCGCCACTCATGCTCTTGCCTACCGAGTCGTTGGCCTCGCCATTGAGCTTGACGTCGATGCCCCTCTCCAAGAAAGCACCAAAACCTTGCCCGGCACTTCCGTCAAACCGAACTTGCAGGACCCCTGTGAACGCCTCGCGATGCACATCCACCACGCCAGAGACCCGGGCCTCATCCCAGGCTCGATGTCGACGCATTGCAATCTCTCCCGACAAGGTGGCCAACACCGCCCGGTCGGTCGTCCGTATGCGGTAATGAAGCGATGCATCGGTGTTGGCATCCAGCGCCGGCGTTGCATCCTGCAGGATGCGGCCGTTGAGGGTGCCCAATCCCACGGCGTTGCCCCCATTAGCCCATGGCGACGCCATGGGCAGTGGGGCAGCGCCGTGGGTTTTGTGGGCAACGCCATCCCCTAAAAACTGACCCAAATCAATGCCGCGACGGTTGATCAGA
>CAYZWQ010000014.1:0-27388 GCA_964481355.1 uncultured Chitinophagales bacterium | reverse complement strand
AGTATGCATTGCTGGGCAAGGCATTGTCGGGGATGCAGTTTTTTGCGGATGGACGCTTAGGGACCATCCATGTCACAAAAACTATGTTTCGAGAAACAGGCACATCGTACGAGGACACGGAATCGCTCGTATCGTACCCCATGAGCGTGAAGGGGGTCGAGGCTGCGGTGATATTCGTGGAGCACGATGGACGTGTGAAGCTGAGCTTTCGGTCCAAGACAGATTTGGATGTGAATGTATGGGCGCGCCAGTTTGAAGGCGGCGGGCACGCGAAGGCGGCCGGAGGCTGGACGGATGGACCTCTCGACGTTGCCATTGCGCGCGTACTTGACGTGGGCATTCGAGCGTTAGAGGGTAGCTAACACAACGTGCCAATGAAACATCTGATTCCAGTTATTATCGTTACCCTATTTGCCGCCGCCTGTGGTAATGGTAATTCCAATGAGCAACCCAGCGGGCAGCTGACACTCGCCCAAGCCGATTCGACGCTGATGGCCAGCCGCCACAATGCGATCACGAGGGCCGTTTCGAGGGCTACCGATGCTGTGGTGAGCGTGACGGTAACCGAAATGGCGCGCGACTACGACCAGGAGCTTATCGATCGGTTCTTCGGCAATTTTTACTCGCCGGGCATTCTGCGCGAGTATAAAAGCCTCGGATCAGGGTTCATCATTTCGGAAGATGGGCTCGTGGTGACCAATCAGCATGTCGTTGGTGTGAATGCCGTCGAAGTGATGGTCACGCTATCTAACGGCGAAAGTCACAAGGCGGAGATCATCGGCATCGATGAGCTCACCGATTTGTCACTGTTAAAAATCAACACCGAGGGTCCTTTGCCGTTCATGTCATTTGGCAACTCCGACGGCATCATGGTGGGCGAATGGTGCATAGCCATGGGCAATCCGTTCGGCCTCTTTGAGGATGGCACCCCGACGGTTACCGTCGGAGTGGTAAGCGCTATCGACCGTGATTTTCGGCCCAATCCAAGGATGCCGCGTGTCTACAGCGACATGATCCAGACCGACGCCTCCATCAACAGCGGCAACTCGGGCGGTCCGCTACTGAATGCGCTCGGTGAAGTGATCGGGGTCAATACCTTCATCTTTACGGGTGGAACCAGCGACGGCTTCGTGGGCCTCGGGTTCGCCATACCCAGCAACCGCGTGGTGCGCATCATCGAACAGTTGCGCGATTCCGGCAAGGTGCTTCCGAGGTTCGACCTTGGCATGGAGCTAAGAAACCTCAGCTTCAACGATGCACGGCAGTATTATCTGCCTTTTGTGAACAACGGCAATGGGGTATTCGTGTTCTCCGTGAACCGGGATGGACCTGCATACGAGGCCGGAATCATGCCTGGCGACATTATCTGGAAGTTGGAGAACCAAGTCATCTACAGCAAGAATTACTATGAGGCCCTCATGCGCGACTACAATGAGGGCGACACCATTCGGGTGGAAATCTACAGAGGCGGCGAAAATGGTGGCTTGTATGAGGCCTCGGTCATCCTAAAGGCGAAGGTCTTGGCCGAAGGCTAACCACGGCCTGAGTTGCGATTCAGGAATCTCTCCACTCGTGAATGGTGCTCGTCGGCTGCCCAAAGTCCCTCAAACAGAGTGGCCTCTTGTGCCAGGATGGCGTCTCTGTTGGATGACATTGATGCGTGTTTCACCGACTTCAAAGCCTTCAGTACTGAAGGATCGGTGGATGCGATCGCCCTGATATGGTCCTCGACGGCATCATGGTAGCCCGTCGAGGGAATCACATGGTCGATCAAGCCCCTTGCAATTCCCTCTTCGGCGTCAACCCTTCTACTCTCCGCAAGCCATTTCAAAGCGGTAGTTGCACCAACCCGCTCGATAAGTCTCGCATAACCGCCCCAGCCAGGTATAAGTGCGAAATTGGCTTGGGTGAACCCCATTTTGGCGGTGTCGCGCAACCAGATCTGGTCGAAAGCCAAGGCGGTTTCGCAACCTCCGCCGTATGCATCGCCATTGATCAGGCAGACCGTGATGCACGGAAGCGTTTCTATGCGTTCTAGTATCAATTTCATCCTCTCGGCCATTGTCCGACCCTCTTCGGCTGTTCTCAAATTCGAGAATGCCCTCAGATCCCCACCCGAGATGAAGGTGTCGCCTGAGGCCGTGAACAGGAGGACACGGATACCGTCATCCTCTTCGACAAGTTTCAACGCCGACTCGAGTGCATGCATCACCTCGTAGTTTACGGCATTCAAGGCCTCTTTCCGGTTCAGGGTCCACCGCAGGGAATCATCTACACGTTCAATTTCGAGCAACTCACGCATCATGGCGATCTCCCGTCTGGTCCGCCAGCCAGTTCATGTAGGGCTCGTTGCCGGCCACCACCGGTAGTTGAAGGATGCACGGCACCGAGTAGGGGTGCTTGGATGTTACCCATTCGGTGAGAGCTTCGGTCAGGCTCGTACGCGTCTTCAAGATCAGGATCGTCTCCTGATCGGTCTGAAGGGATTCCTCCCACTCGTAGACCGATATCATAGAAGGTATGATGTTCGCGCAGGCGGCCAGACGGGACTGCACGCATCCTCGCGCCAACTGGGTTGCGACGTCGATATTGGGACAGGTGATGTAAACGAATACAAATTCCATATCGGTAAAACGCAGTGGTTATACTTTATCCTCGACAAGGCCGAAGAATTGAGAAATTGATGGAATATCCGTATTTTTACGTTCTTTTGGTGATAAAAATCCTGGCGAGAACAGGGCTAAATCCGCGAGAGTGGTGAAATTGGTAGACACGCCAGATTTAGGATCTGGTGCCTTAATCGGCTTGGGGGTTCGAGTCCCCCCTCTCGTACCAGTCCTCAGATAATTGACAATCTGCAGAATCCATTACATCAACCTACGATAAGGACAATTTCAGGTGAACATTGACATTCAGGAGATCAGTAGCGTAGACAGGGAAATAACGATAACCGCTACACAGCAGGACTTGGAACTTTCGATAGACAAAGCCCTCCGTAAACTCCGTTCCTCATTAAACATTCCCGGTTTCCGTCCGGGACAGGTACCGCTCGACATTGTAAGGAAGCGGTACGGCAAGGACGTTGAAATTGAGGAGGCACGCAAGTTTGTTCTCGACGTCTACGAAAACGACATTGTTCCCGACCATAAGCCTGTTGGAGAAACTCAGTTTTTCGACATGAAATGGGAGGACGGCAAACTGGAGGCCCGCCTGAAAATCGGCGTGACTCCCGTGTTTGAAGTTGCCGACCTGAGCTTGGTCACCGTCGACAAGCTGATCCATGACGTCACCGACGAAGAAGTCGCCGACGAAATGCGTCGAATCCTCAAAAAAGAGGCTATTTGGAACGAGATAGACGGCCCCGTCACCGAAGACCACCGTGTCACCGTAGATGCAACGCCCCTCAATGACAAGGGCGAGCCTGTAGAGGGCGCGACAGAACACGGCCAGGTCGTCGATTTGTCGCTCGATTCCAACAAGCAGCTCAGGGACGCCCTGCTTGGCAAGAAGTTGGGTCATGAAGTCGATGTTGAGTTGGGTGAGCCTGGCAACACCGACATGTACCGAGTCTCATTGAACAAGATCGAGGCATTCGAAGCTACTGAACCCGATGCCGAGTTTTTTAAGAAACTGTCTAACGGCGTCGCCAGCACGGAAGACGAATTTCGTACTCAGCTGAAATCTGAAATTCAGACCTACTACGACCGCCAAAGCGACGAGATGTTTCGCAACGACGTGCGTAACATGGTGATCGCAGCGCACGACTTTGCCGTGCCCGTGGTAGTGATCGACATGGTGACCAATGCGTTCTTCGAAGACTACAGCAAACGCATGGAGGGCAAGATTCCTGCCGACTTCGACATGGAGCACTACCGCGAGGTGGTTCGTCCTTCAGCCATCAGGGAGTCGCGCTGGAGCTTCCTGTCTGAAGCATTGCAGAACAAATATCCCGATCTGGAGCTTACCCCACAGGATGTCGACAACTTTCTTGCAACTGAGGCAGCACGATATAATCTGCCTGTCGACATGATCAAGCAATACTATGCATCTAACAGCGACCAGCTCAACCAGCTGCGCACAACCATTCGCGAGCAGAAGTTGTTTGCGAAATTAAGCGAAGAAGTGAATATTAACGGAGTCGACCGCGACACCTTTGCAGCCCGTCAGCGCGAGCGCCAGGAGGCCGAGCAGAAGGCTCACGGTCACCACCATCACCACCATGACCATGACCATGATCATGATCATGATCATGATCACGACCACGAGCACTAAGCAAGAGCAAGAGCGATAACAAGAGCAACGACAAGAGCGGTGGCGAGGAAACTGTTCAGCTACTGTCATCCGAAGTTCCTCAATCCTCAATCCTCCCCTCAGTCCTCAATCCTCAATCCTCTCCTCAGTCCCCAATCCTCAATCCTCAGTCTTCCAATGCAGCCTATCTTCGACGTCAACACGAACAACTTCACACCGATTCAGGACAACCTCATTCCGATGGTCATTGAGACCACGAGCAGGGGTGAAAGGGCGTATGACATTTATTCCCGCCTTCTAAAGGATCGAATCATCATCCTCGGGTCTCCGATCAACGACGTAGTTGCCAGCTCCATTGTTGCCCAGCTGTTGTTTCTTGAGGCCGAAGATCCCGACAAAGACATCAACATGTACATCAACAGCCCGGGCGGGGTGGTGTCTGCCGGCATGGCGATCTACGACACCATGCAATATGTAAAATGCAATGTAGCCACGACATGCATCGGAATGGCTGCTTCGATGGGTGCCGTATTGCTTACCGCCGGCGCTGAGGGGAAGCGTTCCGCCCTGCCGAACGCCCGCATCATGATTCACCAACCGCTTGGCGGTGCACAGGGCCAGGCATCCGATATTGAGATTGAAGCCCGCGAAATCATCCGAATCAAGCAACAGCTCAGTGAGATCATAGCTTCTCATGCAAAGAGAAGTGTAGATGACATCATACGCGACTCCGACCGAAACAAGTGGATGACATCCGACGAGGCTCAGGAATATGGTTTGATCGATCGCGTACTTCGTCGTAAATAATTACAAAGATCATGGCGGACAACAAAGACAAAGACACGAACACGATCTACTGCTCTTTCTGCGGTCGGTCGAACTTTGAGGTGAACAGCATGGTTGCGGGTCCGGGTGTCTACATCTGCGACCGTTGCGTTACCGATGCGTCCGTCATCGTTAAAAACGACCTTTCGAGCCGAACCCGCAAGCGTGCCGCCCACTATCGGCCACTTCTGAAGCCACTTGAGATCAAAGCTAAGCTCGACGAGTATGTGATCGACCAAGAATACGCCAAAAAGACACTCTCGGTCGCGGTCTATAACCACTACAAGCGGGTAAGCGCCGAATTTCAGAATACACTCGACGGCATCGACATCGAGAAGAGCAATATCCTGCTGTTGGGGCCGACCGGATCCGGAAAGACACTTATTGCCAGAACACTCGCCAAGATCATCGACGTGCCGTTCTGCATCGCCGACGCCACCGCGCTCACCGAGGCCGGCTATGTCGGCGAAGATGTAGAGAGCATTCTCACTAGTTTGCTACAAGCCGCCGATTATGATGTCGAACGCGCCGAGCGAGGCATCATCTACATCGACGAAATCGACAAAGTAGCGCGCAAGAGCGACAATCCGTCCATCACGCGCGATGTGTCGGGAGAGGGCGTACAGCAGGCGCTGCTGAAGATCCTTGAGGGAACGACTGCCAATGTGCCGCCAAAAGGTGGACGCAAACACCCGGAGCAGAGTTTCATTCAAGTCAACACCAAGAACGTGCTGTTTATCTGTGGTGGAGCATTCGATGGTTTGGCTGAAATCGTGTCGCGCCGACTTTCAACCAGCGCCATGGGCTTCCACGCCACCGAGCAGGTAAAATTCGACAAGTCTGATCCGGAAATCTTTTCTCATGTCGAACCCGAAGACCTCCAAAAATTTGGGCTTATCCCTGAGCTCATCGGTCGTCTGCCTGTAATATCCGGTTTGCACGAGCTGTCGACCGATTCGCTCATGTCCATCTTGGTTGAACCCAAAAACGCCATCACGAAACAATACAAGCGATTGTTCCAAATGGAGGGTATCGAGCTAGAGTTCGAAGATGATGCCTTGAAATCGATCGTTACTCGGGCTCAGGCACGCAAGACGGGTGCCCGTGGCTTGCGGTCCATCATCGAAAAATCGATGCTTGAGATCATGTTCACGTTGCCGTCTCTGTCGAACATAGAGCGTTGCATCATCACGCGGCAGACCATAGAAGAGCAGGCCCCGCCAATCTACGTGAAGCGCAAAGTTTCCGCCTAAGGCATTATGGTGGCACATAGTGGGAGGTTGGTCGCAGTGTGTTATTTTACACCGACCAATCTGACGTCCACCAGCCAGTGCTCCCATGACATTCTCAATATTACCCAGGTTCGTGAGAGCGGTTCTTATACTGCTTCTTCTGCTGCTTGGGATAGGCTCCGTGTCCTACACGCAGTTTCTGATCGTCAACCTGCGCGAGAAAGACAGAAATGATGTAGAACTATGGGCTAAGGCTCTGCAATATGTCACATTGCCTCAGAACGTCGACATTCGTGGTGAGGTCGACCAAATGGCGCTCGAAATCGAGACTGACAGTCTAATCACGCTGTCAAAACGCGCGCGATGGGCACGAACAGCCCGCAACGCATCTGCCGACTTAGGCAATCCCGCTTTTGATTTCGTCTACTCGGAGCTCATCCTCGAAAATCGCATCGAAATACCAGCAATTCGTGTCGACATCAACGACAGCGTACTATTTTCGAACAACGTCGATCCCGAAACGATCACCCCCGAGCTCATCGAGGAATTCAAGACGCTGAATACGCCCATCGAGATCGTGGTGGGTGCCGAGAACCCTGAAAATCAACAGGTACAATACATTTACTACGGCGAGAGTGGCACCATCCAAATGCTGCGATACTTCCCCTACGTTCAGTTTGGGGTTCTGGCGTTGTTCATGGGTCTGGCATACAGCAGCTGGAGCACGACCAGGCGCACCGAACAATCGAATTTGTGGGTGGGTATGGCTCGCGAAGCGGCACATCAGCTCGGCACACCTCTCACCAGCCTCTATGGCTGGATAACATTGCTGAAAGAATCCGATCTGAACAAAGACAATCTGCAGATAGTGCATGAATTGGACAACGACGTGGAACGGCTGCAGAGTGTCGCCGACAGATTCAGCAAGATCGGATCTGCTCCCGAGTTGCGTGAGCAAAGGGTGGGGAATATCATTGAAAATGTCGCCAATTACATGGAGAGGCGGATTCCTCAGATGAACCACAATGTGAACATGATTCGGGATGTGGAAACCGAGACCCGGCTCATGCTCAACCAGGAGCTGTTTCAGTGGGCTCTCGAAAACCTTATCAAAAACGCCATCGACGCCATCGATCCACACCAAAATGGATCATCCATCTCTATTCACTCCTACCGTGAGAACAACGACCTTGTGATCGACATTGAAGACACAGGAAAGGGAATCGACAAGAAGCTGTACAAAGAGGTGTTCAAACCTGGTTTCAGCACGAAAAAACGGGGTTGGGGGCTGGGCTTAAGCCTCACGAAACGCATCATCGAAGAATATCACAACGGCAAAGTCTTTGTCCAAAAGTCGGTTACTGGAAAGGGCACCACTTTCAGAATTGTCCTGCCCGTAAAGTCATGACGGCGTCAGTCTTCGTCGCTGAAGCCGCGCCTTTCGGCGTATCGCGACAGGCTTGTACGAAGCAGATTGCGTCCGCGATGCAATCTTGACCTGATGGTTCCGATGGGAACATCCAGCATGTTTGCGATCTCCTCGTACGTGAAGCCTTCGATGTCGCAGAGCAGTACGACCGTCCTGAAATCTTCTGGGAGTCTGTTCAAGGCCGATGTCACTTCATCGTCGAGCAACTCCCGGTACATGATCTCCTCCATGTCGGTAGTGTCGCTTCTTTCGCTCCGCACGCTTTCATAATAGGTCGAAATCTCGTCGTAGTCGACTTGATACGGCTGCTTTGACTGTTTCCGGTAGTTGTTGATGTACGAGTTTTTGAGAATTCGGAATAGCCATGCCTTCGCGTTGGTGCCCCGCTCATAGCTGGCGAAAAATCGGTATGCCTTCACGATGGTGTCCTGCACCAAGTCTTCGGCGTCGTTCGGGTCATTCGACAGGCGGATGGCAAAATTATACAGCGCGTCCATATGCGGAATCATCTCCGCATTAAACTCTCTTTGCTTCAGGATGTCGTCACTGTTCAAATTCATCCGAATGGTATGGGCAGGCGAAAATTTTGTCTTTAAGATTTGGTAACTATTCTGCACTGATTACAACTTTGGCCGGGCCGTCTGTTGGTAATCCCAGAACCGATGCTGCAGACCTGGACAGTACAATTCCATCCACTTCTGTTTTGTCGTTCACCCGCACATAAGTGCCCTTTCCAGTCTCAGGATATAAGAGGAAAAGGATGCTTCCCAACGCGTGGGATGCCGATGCCGCCGTCAAATTATCTGGATTGTACAGCTCTCCACTAGTGGTCAGTTTCCCTCTGTCAGATTCCGAGTACACTGTCACAGCAACGCTTAGGCCGACCCCGGACGTCGTGGCGTCGACCGAATAGGGGTTCGGCTGAATATTGCTGGGTGGCTCGTAAACCAGTACCTCTGCACCAGCACGAGGGGGACGCTCATCGAGTGACGGATTCAGCGCATAGAAGTCAGATTCATCCATTTGGAAAGTTTCCAGTATCGATGACAGACGTTCATTCCTTTTAACGGTGTAACCGATGAATCTTCCACGGTTGACCATAGATCCGAACGGGTCGTACTGCACCGAGGCTGTATCGGCAGCAGTTGAGTCAGCCTTTGGCGCCTCAATTTCCGAGACGATGGGCGGCGGCTCGACCAGTTCCACGGGTGGCTTCAAGTCTACGGTCGGCGGTTGATGTTCGACGGGAGGTTGCTCCTCAACAGGTGGCGGGGGCTCGGAACGCTCGGCAGGCGGGATTTCAACTCCCGAGGGTCGGTGCACGATGATGCGGTCGCCAGAATTCATGGTGTAGATCATCGATCCGTTCAACTCGCGTAGCTGTGCTATGCTCATACCGAAATTTCGGGCGATGGATGGAAGTGTGTCGCTTGGCTTCACGATGTACCATTCGTGCTTCTCAGGGTCAAAGTCCACTTGCCCTTGCACCTGCTCCTGTCCTTCCTCTTGCCGTTGCCGTTGCTCTTGTTCTTGCTCTTGCTCTTGCTCTTGCTCTTGTTCTTGCGATTCAGGCGCCAGAACTTTCAGGCGTTGACCAGCCGTGATGTCGTTTCCGACAATTCCGTTTCGGCGTTTGAGGTCGGACACAAGCATGCCGTATCGGTTGGCAATACTGAAGAGTGTCTCCCCCGGTTGCACCATGTGCTCACGCTCAACCAAGGCGTCTTCAGTAGGTTTTGGAGGTTCCGGCTCCGATACACTTCGAAGTGAGTCGGGCGGTGTCGGCGTCTCGACACTTCGGGTCATTGTTCGGGTGGTGTCGCGTCGGGCCTGGGCATCAATCTTGCTTGGATCGATACCAACTCCTGTCGTTGCCTGGCTCGATGTGGAGGGCCAGATCGGTTCGACATCACGCACCCGAAGCTTTTGTCCCAGCTCAATACGGTCGTTCGGCAGCTTGTTGAGCACCCTAAGCTCCGTGGCAGTCATCTGGTAAGCCTGTGCGATAGAGACGAGCGTCTCTCCCTGTTTTACCTCATGGATGCGCGTCTGGGCACTTACCGTAGCGAGCGAGACAAGCACGATGGCCAATACCGTCACAGAGACGTAACGGAGAATATTGTCAATACACTTCATTGAACTAGTATACACTATTCAAGCTCCATTTCCATCATTGCCACTGCCTCCCGTAATTCTTTGGCACTGTGCGTGTCTCCCTTTTGTTCCGCCTTGTCAACCCCGGCTTTGAAAATGAGCAACGCCTCAGAGGGTTCACCAATCAGCTGGAGCGCCGTACCGAGCTGGTAATACGCCCCTATGTAATCGGCATCCTGCCTGAGAACTTCGCGTAGCTCGCGAACACACGCTTCGACCAGACCTTCCTTGCGGTACTCCATGGCCAATGCATACCTGCTGAACAGGTCGCCGGGGTCGGCCGCCAAAAATGTGGTCAGCGTGCGTGCTCTCTCGTTCATCTCACCCTAATTTATTTGTTCTAAACGAATATTGTTTATGATTATTTGTGATTAGACGTAAAAAGTTGCCAATTTCGATGAATCTCAGCGACCGAGTCGGCCCCAAATTTCTCAAGGAAGGCATTTGCAATAACGGGTGCCAATACATTTTCTGCAACCACGACGGCCCGGGGAAGGGCGCACACATCGCTGCGCTCATAGCGGGTGTCGACCTCTTCCTTAGTGTCTATATCGACCGTTTTGATAGGTGTGAGCATGGTTGGGATAGGCTTCATGACACCTCGGACGATGATCGGCATGCCGGTACTCATGCCTCCCTCAATGCCGCCGGCACGGTTGGTCCTGCGACCGTAGTGATCGCCCTCCCAGGTGATTTCGTCGTGTACCTCAAAGCCAGTTCGACGACCCGTTTCAAAACCCATTCCGATCTCGACGCCCTTCATCGCCTGGGTCCCCAGAATGGCCTGAGCGATCAAGCCGTCCAGTTTTCGGTCCCAGTGCATGAAACTACCCAGTCCGGGAGGCACGCCTGTTATCACGATTTCGTACACACCTCCAAGCGAGGTACCTTCTTTGCGCCGGCGTTTGATGACATCGACCATCTTGTCGGACAAACCGGCATCCAGACACCTCACTTCGGAGTTGTCGGCAGTGTCGCCGAGCAGTTGCGCCCCTTTCAGCGAGAGTGGATCGGCCACCGACCGGATATGGTCCCAGCCATTGTAGCCGACATCGCCAAGTTGGATTACGTGCCCACCTATCTGAATCCCGAAATGGGACAGGAACTTTCTGGCTATGGCACCCACAGCGACACGCATGCCGGTCTCGCGAGCACTCGACCGCTCGATGACCGGGCGAATGTCGTCGTATTCATATTTCTGGGTTCCTACCAAATCGGCGTGGCCAGGACGTGGAATCGTGATGCGCTCAACATCGACGTCGATGGGGTTCTTCGACATCACCACAGGCCAATTCGCGGCATCTTTTTTGAAGGCGCGGTTCACAAGGTTCAAGGCAATGGGGCCACCCATGGTTTTTCCAAAACGCACGCCGGACAATATTTCTGCGACGTCCTTCTCGAATGCCATTCTTCCACCCCGACCATATCCTTCCTGACGACGGGCTAATTGTAGGGCGATGTCGTCTTCGCTTAAGGGAAGTCCTGATGGCATTCCCTCGAGAATGCCCGTCAATGAAGGACCATGCGATTCACCAGCTGTCAGGTATCTGAGTATTCCCATCTGAGATGCTAAGTAGATGATGCTGCATCTGGCAGACTGTCTGCCCTGCATCTCCTTAATATAGCAAATTCAAGGCATTAAGGTCGGTCTCATGCCCATCTTACAACTTGGTGCGCAATCCGAGTTGGTATGTTCCGCCAAGGTCGCTGTAGCCGTTTCTGCTGAAGTCGACGGTGATCCTTTTGACGATGATGCCGAAGCCGAAGCTGACCCCTGCAAAATCAAATCCTTCGTCACTTTTATATGCCTCATGCGTGTAGTGGTTGTAGCCGAGTCTGAAATTGAAATTCGGGCTGAATACAAACTCGGTCCCCACGGACAAATGGCGCGCGAGATTCGACATGAGCGAGGGCGCCTCCGTGTCGGATGGCACGGTCTGGTCCCATTCGTTCAAGCCCTGCAGCATGAAATGAAGTCTGGCGGGCACATATTCGGGTTTGAGGGAAACTCCGATGCGTACGTCGGCCGGCAGAGGCTCCCTGACGCCGTTGTATGACGAAAGTTGTGAGCCGAGGTTGCTGAAAGCACCTGCCAGCACGATGTTTCCGTCAAGTTCCTCATACCGGAACCCGCCGTTGATGCCGACACCAGATGCGCTGAAGCTGTCGTAAGAAGATTGGATGAGATCCAATCCCAAACCGTAGCTGAACGATTTTCCCACCTTGCGGCCAAGCCCCAGGCTCAGTGCCATGTCATAGGCACGAAAGGTGCCATCTACATTGCCGGTGTGATCTAGTCGCTCGAAGTCGCCATAGCCCGTGTATCGGATACCGACACCCAGGTTGCCAATGTCGCCGACGGTGAACGCCGTGTTTGCGAACATCGAGTTGACATCGGCCAACTGGTTGATGTAGCTTATCGACACGGATCGCTCCAAGTCGGAGCCCAGATACGCCGGATTAAGCTGGAAGTGGACGGGATCTGCGTTGAACAAGGCAGGATTGTTTCCACCCAAGGCGGCAGCGCGGGCAGAAACGGGCAGATTCAGGAAACGAAACACGGCATTGTTCGTATACTGAGCGAAGGCTTGAGGTGCTGCCAAAGCAACGAAGACGCAGATGGTTATGAGTCGAAGCACTGGAAACAGGTTAATCCGTGAGGTTATAATGGAACTTCGTATTTTTGTAACGACCGACGGGATAATCTATGGAATGTAATGTACGGCACAGGGCCACGAATTTGAAACAGTTTAACCAACATCCGGAATGAGTCGCTGAATGGAACTACTTCGATACATAGGTGACTACAGCCTGCTATTGTACAAAGCAATACGTTCATCTACCGAATTTAGTACCTACAGGGGTAACCTCATCAACGAATTTGTGAAGACGGGCTTCGATTCGTTGCCCATCGTACTTTTGACCGGGGTGTTCACAGGTGCCGTTCTCACCATTCAGACCTCCTACCAGCTCGTGTCGTCGTTGCTACCCGCCACCGTCATCGGGGCCATAGTCACCCAGTCGCTCATCATCGAGCTGGCGGTTGCAATCAGCAGCCTCGTGCTTGCTGGCCGCATTGGTGCACGCATTGCAACTGAATTGGGCACAATGAGGGTCTCCGAACAAATCGACGCCCTCGAGACAATGGGTTTCAACAGCGTGTCATATTTAGTGGTGCCCAGGGTTTTGGCTGGTCTGCTGATGTTCCCGGTGATCTACGTGGTTTGTTCGACAGCAGGGATCGTGGGAGGCATCGTTGCGGGAGTGATGAACGGACTGCCTGCCGAAACGTTCCTTGAAGGTGGCAGGGAGTACTTTTTTGCCCGCGACATCGTGTTCGGGCTAATAAAAGCGTTTGTGTTTGGTTTCGTCATCACCTCGATCTCCTGTTTCAAGGGTTATTATGCCAGCGGCGGGGCCGAAGGGGTTGGGCGCGCAACAACTCAGGCTGCCGTTCTGAGCTGTGTGTACATATTGCTGTCCGACTTTCTGCTTGCCGCCATACTCCTCTAACCATGATCGAAATTCGTAACCTCAGCAAAAGCTTCGGAGAACACCTCGTGTGGGAGGGTGTCAATCTCCGCATTGAGGACGGTGAGACACTTGCCGTCATCGGCAAGTCTGGCTGCGGCAAATCGGTACTGCTTAAACACTTGGTTGCCCTGCTCACACCCGACACCGGACATGTGATCATCGACGGGTACGACATCAACACGTTGAACTACGTCGCACTCAGGAAAATGCGGCAACGCTTCGGGGTGCTCTATCAGGGTGGTGCCCTGTTCGATTCGATTTCGGCCTTCGAGAACGTCGCCTTTCCGCTCAGGTATTTCACCGACCTGTCAGAAACTGAAATTCGGGCAAAATCCCTCGAGTGCCTTGCAATGGTGAACCTCGAAAATATCGGAAACAAGAGCACGGCCGAGCTTTCGGGGGGCATGCGTAAACGTGTCGGATTGGCACGTGCCATCGTGATGCAACCCGACTACTTACTCTATGACGAGCCCACGAGCGGCTTGGACCCGGAGACCTCCGACGAGATCAACGACCTGATCGTACACATGGGCACGAGCTTGGACATAACGTCGATCGTGATCACCCACGACATGCACAGCGTGCTCAGAATTGCAGACAAGGTCGCTTTTTTGGACGAACAAAAGCTCAGTTGGTACGGGCAGTTGGACGAAATGAAATCGAGCAATCATGGGCGTTTACTTTCGTTCATAAAAGCCAGCGAATATCAGATAACCTAAAGGGGAATTCTTACAGTGAACTTGTGGTCTAACAACATAAAAGTCGCCGTCACCGTGCTTGGCGCCATCCTCATCGCCTTTGTCGGGTACAGATTCATGAAGGACATCCCAATACTTGGTCCCGGCAAGGTCATACAGGCGTCCTTCACAGAATCGAAGGGACTGGCACCGGGTCGTTCTGTAAGCTTCAAGGGCGTCCAAATCGGCACTATCCGTGCTGTAAGCCTGCTGCCTTCCGATTCCGTGCTCATCGAGATGAACATCGACAAGAACGTCAACATCACAGAAGGCTCCACCGCACTGATCAGGTCGGCTGACTTGCTCGGTACGATGATCATTGAAATCATCAAGGGCGACTCAGATGTTGTTCTGCCCAACAACGCCCGCATCAAGGGCGAAATCGAGGGCGACACGTTTGGTGAGCTGTCTGAAATGGGAAAGAGCATCGGCGGGAAAGCCGAAGTCACCGTAGAGACGATGAACAGCCTGTTGGGCAAGGTCGATTCCATGATGAATGCGCAGATGCAGCGCGACTTACAGGCCATAGCGTCGAATCTCGAGAAGTCGACGGAGCTGCTCAACACCATGCTCCTCCAAAACCAGGGAACACTATCGGCAGTACTGCTGAACATGCAACAGATCACCGCGACGATCGACAGCATGGCGTCTGAGAATCGTGACGGCGTTGGTCGCATCGTCTCGAACCTGGACACGACGACTGCTTCGATGGACGATCTGACACGCGAGTTGTCGAGGACTTCGGCCGAGCTCGCCACCTTGCTTGAGGGGATCAATAACGGCGAGGGCACATTGGGTAAGATGGCCGCCGACTCGTCGATCTACAACAACTTGGACAGCCTCACCAACAACTTGGCCACATTGATCAAAAATCTGGACGAAAATCCGCGCAGATATCTCAAGAGGCTCATCACGATTTTCTGATCATCAAGGCTAAGCAAGCCCGACTGCGGCCGAATTGAATTTCAACAAATGATGCCGTATATTGCCAAGCTACGCCCTCTGTAGCCAATTTGGGTTTTAAAGAGGGATTCAACTGACTATGAATGTATCGACCATCCTATTTAGGGGCTTTCAATGGGTTTAATGGATAAATTTCGGGCAAGCACAAAGTACATTCTTTGGGTGCTCATCTTCTCCTTCGTAATTCTCTGGTCGCTGGCCGACACGCAAGTGTTCGATTCCATGATGGCCGGACCTAGATCATTGGGCACCGTCAACGGTGAGCCGATTTCTTTCGAGGAGTACAATCAGACGGTCAACAACTACATGCAAAACTACCAGTTCCAGACTGGTGAGAGTGCGTCCGCCGAACTTCGCAGTTACTACGAGGAGCTGGCTTGGGACAATCTGGTGATGCAGAAAATCCTCAAGGGCGAGTTAGATCGCCTTGGTATTCGGGTTACCGACGAAGAGATCGTGGAAATGATCACCGGTCCTAATCCGGCCCCGTTTATTGCGCAGCAGTTTACCCGCGAAGACGGAAGCATTGACCGTGTTGCCCTTCAACAGGCCATCGAAGCGCCTGAAAACGCTCAAATTTGGGTGAACATCGAAAATCAACTCCGCGAGCAAGTTGCCATGGAGAAGCTGAACCGTTACATCAGCAATGCTGTCAAGATCAGCGACGTCGAGGTGAACTACGAGTATGTAAATCAGAATTCATCGGCAAATGCCCGCTTCATCCGTTTCCCGTACAGCGAGATTATGGACAGCATGGTGACGGTGACCGAGTCGGATCTTCGTTCATACCTAAACAAGAACGCTGACCGCTACAAGCAGGAAAAATCGTACCGTTTCAAGTACGTCACATTCAGCAAACAGGCGACGGCCGAAGACAGCACGCGCATCTACACCGAAATTGAAAACCTGCGCGAGCAACTTCGTGTGTCGACCAACGACTCGCTTTTCGTGATCGACAATCTCTCGACGGCGCCGTTCAACAGCTCATTCCGTGCGCGCAACCAAGTGCAGGAAGAATTCGCCGTGGTCTTCGACATGCAAAACGGTGATGTAAGCCAAGTGATTGAATCGCCGGGCAAGGTTTCCGTTCTCAAGCGTATCGATGGCCGCAACGGCGAGAGCATGACCCGCATTTCACAGATCCAGCTCACATTCAACGACGCCAACAAGGACGAAGTGGCTGAGCGTGCTCGTGAACTCGTTCAACAATTGCGTGGTGGAGCAGAGTTCAGCCAGTTGGCAATGGTGAACTCAAACGATTTCGCATCGAACCAGAATGGTGGAGACATCGGTTTTGTCAAAAGTGCCGATCGTCCGGCGGCGCTTTCAGCCGCGGTTGCGAATGCAGCCATCAACGCCGTTGTGGGTCCAACAGATAGCGAAGGGGCATTTTACATCCAGAAGGTGACCGCGCGCGAGAGCGAGGAAGTCAAATTTGTCGAGATGTCGCTAAATGTCGAAGCTGACCCATTCGGAACGATCGACCGTCAAGCCCGCGCTGCCGACGACTTCAGCTTCTATGCGCGCGAGGACGGGTATCAAGCTGAGGCAGAGCGCCGTGGCTTGACCATCCAAGAGGGATTCGCCACCGAAGGCAACCCATTCATATCAGGCCTTGGGCAGAGCCGCGTGGTAATGAACTACCTCATGCGCGCCAAGCAGGGCGACGTATCCGACGCAATTGACATGGACAACCAATTTATCGTCGTCGAAGTCAACGAAGTGATCCCAGCAGGTACTCGACCCATGGACGACATTCGTGCTCAGCTCGAGACGCTGGTCCGCAACGAAAAGCGTAAGGAAATGATGCTTGCCCGTGTTAAGGAGCAAATCGCCGGCCAGACCAGCCTTGATGCTATTGCAAGCTCGACCGGACGCAATGTTCAGGTTGCCGACGATGTGCGTCTCAGCTCCTTTGCTCTTCCTGGTGCTGGACGTGAGCCAATGATCGTCGGGGCAATTTTTGCCCTTGAGCCTAACACCGTAAGCGCTCCGACAGCCGGTGAAAGTGCCGTCTATATCTTGGAGGTCACTAACCGCTCCATGGCCGATCCATCCAATTTAACGGAAGTTGAGCGTGCTGAAATCCGCACACGCCTCGAACAGAGCAGGTCGGCAACATTCCAGCAGAGCTGGATTGAGGAGCTGAAGAACAAGGCCGACATCGAGGATTTCCGCACGAGAGTGCTCCAATAATCCCGAATCGTAGCTTTCAGGCTTTTCATAACCCCGTGGGTTACCAACTCACGGGGTTTTGTTTTTCAAGTGCTTCAGAACGTACTTGCCAATGAGGTCGAACTCAAGATTGACGACACTGCCAACAGCGACATGCTTCAAGTTCGTGTGCTCACGGGTATATGGAATGATTGCAACCGTAAAATAGCCATCCAAATCGCGAGCCACCGTCAGGCTGATGCCGTCGACGGCGATGCTCCCCCGACCGATGATGTAATCGGCGTATTCGGCTGGATATCCGATCTCGATAAGCCATCCCGTCGCCTCTTGCTCGAAACGTAACACCAAGCCCGTAGTGTCCACATGGCCTTGCACCATGTGCCCATCGAGCCTGGCCCCTAGCACCATGGCTCGTTCCAAGTTGACAACCGAATCCACCGTCAGCGCTCCAAGGCTTGTTTTTCGCAACGTTTCCTCAACAAGTTGAACCGTAAAGGTGTCATCCGTTTTTTTGACGACGGTGAGACATACACCATTAACCGAAATACTGTCGTCAACCGCAACTTCGTCTGCAAGCGTCGACTTGATCGTGAACTCTATACCTCCACCCAAATCTACGATGGAAGACAATCGACCGGTAGTTTCAATAATTCCTGTAAACATAATATAAAGTTAAAAGTAGCCGGTCATTAACATGTCTTTGCCCACTTGCTGCCACTCGACACGGTTAAGCGACAACCTTTCATCAAGCCTGTCTATACCCAACCCGATTATGGATCGGGTACCACCTCCCATAAGTACGGGAGCAATAAACATGGCAATTTTATCGACTAGTCCTTCCCGAATCAAGGCGGAGCTCAGTGATTGACCACCTTCGACCAGCACGGAGTGAATGCCAAACTCTGGCAATCGACAAATGACCTCTTTCAAATCGCAGTGGTTGCCTTTTTTTTTCACGTACATGGTTTGACCCCTGTAGCTCCCGCCAGCTAAAAGCTGTAAAAGGGGATCCAGCTCGCTTCCAGTGGCTGGCTTCGTATAGGTGACTCGAAGAGTCTTGCCCTCATACTGATCCGAAAACAGAAATAACTCGTCAGGCAAAGCACTGGGCCCGTCGATCACAATACGTTTTGGTTGACGTCCCTCCACGAGCCGAACGGTTAGTCGGGGGTTGTCGTGTAGTGCCGTTGAGCTGCCGACCATAACTCCATCGTACTGAGAACGCCATAAGTGGACCATTTTTAACGATTCTTGGTCTGTAAAAAGACCGGGCACACCGTCGGGAGCAGTGATGTACCCGTCCAACGTCTGTGCGATCTTCAATAAAACCCATGGTTTACCAAAACGCATGTTATGGATGAACACCTCGTTGAGCTTTTTTGCCTCGTCCTCAAGGAGTCCGACATCCACCTTTTTACCAGCAAGATCCAGGCGCTCGATGCCTTTGCCATCGACCTGAGGATTTGGATCTGTCATTGCGACAACCACGCGTTTTATAGGCAGTGATGCAAGCATGTCGGCACATGGGGGTGTCTTGCCATGGTGCGAACAGGGTTCAAGTGTGACGTAAACGGTTGCATCTACGAGCTCCTCACGGTTTTTGATGGAATTAACTGCATTGACCTCAGCGTGTGGCCCACCATAAGATTCATGCCATCCTGAACCAATGACCTTACCAGACGAATTAACGACAATGCAACCGACCATTGGGTTGGGCGACACATAGCCACATCCCTTTGAAGCAAGTTCAAGTGCCATGCGCATGAATCGCACGTCCTCGGGCGTATATGGTGTGTGTTCGTAGTGTTTTTTCATGATCACAACTTGTTAACCGACAACATCAAAAGAAGTTGTTGTTGTTCCTGCTAGTTCTGACCCTGTCGCTGCCTTGGTCGAGTGCATTCAAGCCGGGCAGCTTCTGAAAGATGCCCTGAAATTGTCCACTGTTCACCTTAAGCGTGAAGTAGTAATATTTAAAATCTCCGAAGGGATTCCACTGAAAGTTCATATCCCAACAATGAAGGTTACGCGATAGATTGAATTCGGCAGGTGTAAGCTTCTGTTGAATGAAATCGTAACCAAGCCTTGTGCTCAGGTTCCAATTCTGAGTGAGCCTCATCTGAATATTGCTCGCCTGCAGAATGGCGTTTCTGATGATGTCGCCATTTCCGATGCGATTCCACGAATAACTGAAATTGAGTGCGACCGACCATGGAACATCAAGTGGGACAACAGGAACCTGGTTAAATAGTGGGTCGAAAGGAGAGAACCAGCTCTGGTCGAAGGGATCGTATGATCGCGGATAAAACGGACGTCCCGTCTGCGGTCGCGACAGCGTGCCCTGCGAGAATTGAGTTCCGCTGTTGATATTGAACGATGTCAACCGAAACGGTTTCTTTCTCTGATCCCAGAGTAGCTGGTTCACACGATTTCCGTCGGTGTCTGTGCCATAATAGTCGAACGAAGCGTTGGCGTTAATGTTTAGACGCTGAATCAAGCTGCTCGAAAAGGTGACAAGCAACGGCGATATCCTGAACTGATCAGCAGCCATATCGTAGGAGGTGGACAGATTAAAGTTGTCAACAAGGCGAAGAACTCTGTCCTGCTGTTCCCCTGTGCTGTCTCGCCATGTCTGCTTTGCCTCAAAGACGTTCGCTATCGAGAGTGTAAGCAATCGCGACATTCCCCGACCTGGGCTGGATCCAAACACGTTACGTTCGAAGATGCTGTACCTGTTGTCGACGGGTGTGTCGGTAGTTGGATCGGTTGGTACATAGGGTTGCCCCGTGCGCTCATCGATGGGTCTGGCATAGTATCCCCAAAAGTCGGATCCAAAGTCCGGTCGGAAGTTTACACTGAGGTTTGGGCTCAGTGTGTGCCTGAAGCTGGTGATGTTACCGATTTTAAAATTGGATATGCCGTAAAATCTGGAACTGAGGTTCAGCCCGGCACTGCCGTCGTGAAACATGCTTAAGTCTCTGTTGCTGACGCTTCGTGTCGATCCTGAATCCGGATTCACGAATCGTTGAACGGTGTAGGGAACGAGGACCTGAAGAATGTTTGCGTTAGCAGACAATTGGACTGCCTCCCCTCCAGCAATCTGTACGCTTGTGGTCGCCTCATGGCGGAGTCCAAAATCGATGTGACGGTCGTCGTTGGTCGCGTCCCGATACAATTGGGGATCAAACAAGGCCTCGAACCAGTTTACATTGGCGGAATCGCCGTCGGTCGGGCGAAACCGATAGGTCGATTGAAAGCGGCTGTTGTAGTTAACTGTAAAGCTCTCGTACCATTTGCGTTGCGATGTGGGCGTGCTTGCTCTCTGAAAGGGCGTGATCGTTCGCAGGCTGAACGATGCGGATGGGCCGGTGATATCGGTCGCATTGTTGAGGAAATTCTGACTTTGGCGAATATCGGCGTTGAACGTATATCGTTGACTAGGGTGGCTATAGCGATAGCTGACGAACGAGTTGGTCGAGACCTCTGCCCTGTCATCGATGTTAAGCGAGTTTCGTTTGAGGAACTCGGATGTCTGAAGGGTGATATCGGCCGTTATGGACGAAAAGGGTGAAAACCTCTGATTATGCTGCATATTGAAGCGGTTCTGCCTACGCTTGCTGAAATCAGGATCGGTTGGTTCCATTCCTTGGTCGACCGAGTAACCCAGGTTGATAGTTCCGCTGACCGAGTTTGTTTTGGCGTAACGCAGTTGCGACCGTCCATAAAACGTACCAGACGTAAAGGCGTCCACGGCGATCGATCCCGTCAGATAATCGTTGAAGTACTGAAACCAACCGAGATTTTGCAATCCGAGGCCACGCTGCTGTTGCTGCTGAAAACTGTACACGACGGGCAACAGGCCCGACTTCTTCTGGCTGAAACTTCCGGGGAAGTACCCATAGGGGAAGACTATGGGATACGGGATATCCAAGAAATAGAGCCGAGCCTTCGTAAAGAAGACTTCCTCCTGATCCACAACCTTCATGCGCTCAGCTCGAACATAAAAATGGGGATGGTCGAGCTCGCATGTGGAGTAAATGGCATCTTCAATAAAGATCACATGCGGATTCACATTTTTAACCTGGCCCCCTGTAACCTGACCTTGGTCGATTCGGACCTTGGCAACTTCAAATCGTCCTTTGCCTGTCTCGTAGTTGAAACGTATCGATTCACTCCTCACCTCTTCGTTACCGCGTCTGAGCACTGGCTGGGAAAGCGTGTCGCCAGGTGTCAGTGACTCGGCCTCCATCTCCGATTTGTCCAAATCTAGGGTGATGATCCCAGATTCAAGATCCCCCTCTTCGTGCTCGACTTTGGCGGCGCCAAAGAGCCGGGCAATGCGTCCATTTCTGAGTTGTATACGAAGGGAGTCGCGAGACCGAAAACTGACTGAGGGTTTTGCCTGTTCCGGCGACACTCGTGCCCTTACACCGTTGATCAGGCTGTCGGCAGAACTTGCCCGCAACGTGTCTTCCACCTGAGCCCTTGCCTCAGTTGTCGCCACAAAGATCAAACTTGCGATTCCGATATATCGTAGCAATATCGACATGGTCCTCGCAGGTTTGTAGTTGACTCAACTGAGAAATTCGAAAGCCATGCTTGCTGCACCCAACAGTGCGGCATCATTGCCCATCGGTTCGTAGAGGATTTCGAAATCTTTGTGGAACGGGGGCATGAGTCTCGACAGCGCCGTCGTTCTGGCAGGTTCTAAAATCCAGTCTCCAGCTTTGGCCATCCCGCCACTCACAACGATTTTCCGGATGTCAAGGATGTGTACATAGTTTACGATGGCGAATCCCAACTTTTCTCCGGCCGACCGCAATATCTGCACGGCAACATCATTCCCGTCGTTGGCTGCCAACGTCAGGTCCTTTGGTTCCAATTCATCCCATCTACCCTTGAATTGTTCAAAAAGCGGGTTGTCGACGTTTTGCATGATCACGTCAGCCGCATATCTGCTCAGAAACCGCTGACCAATGTATGCTTCGAGTCCACCCCTTGTGGCAGAATTGGAAATCGGACCGTGATAGTCGATGATCACATGCCCCAACTCTGCGGCGGCACCGGTTGTGCCACGGTATAGCTCACGATTGATGATGATTCCGCCGCCGACCCCTGTTCCAAGTGTCAAAAGGATGAAGCTGTCGAATGCCTTTCCGATGCCGAAGCGCGAAGAACCCAAGGCCGCAACGTTTGCGTCGTTCTCTACAAGGCAGTCTAAGCCCGTACGGTTGTGAATCTCCTCGGAGACAGGTTCGTCCTTCCAACCCAACAGATTCGGCGGGTAGCTAACCCATCGGCGGTCCATCGACATGGCACCCGGCGATCCGATGCCGACTCCGACAGGTCGCACATCCGACATTGAGGCCACCGTCATCACAGCCTCAGCAATGCGCCCCATCGTATGGTCCCGACCAAGGTCGGCCTCCGTGGGTATTGAAATTTGATGCAGCAAGCCTCTTTCTTTATGCACCAAGGCCGCTTTAATGTTGGTTCCGCCTAAATCAATACCAATAGCCAGCATGAGGATCCTAATTTGTTCATCGGTTCGTTTGTGTATGCAAACGTTCCGTAAATATACGGATTGCCCCTCACCTTACCTTATCGGTGCAACGCCGATCCCCAAAAGCGGCGAGGATCAATCGAGTTCAATCCGTCTTTATGCGGTAGACGGTTTCATTCGGCTTTTTCATGCCGTATTCCTCGCGGGCTATGCGTTCCAAAAGTGCGCTGTCATTTCTGAGGTTGGAGATTTTTTCCTCAAGTTGCTCCGTTTCGGCGCGCAACTGCTCTGTCTTGCGGATTAAATCGGTCCTCTCCTGAGATAGTCGAATTCGAGTGGCAAGGCTGTATGTGTCGAGAAATGCGAACCATACTACCAAAAAAGCAGCCAATACGGTAAAAAGGAACTGCTTTCGCCAACGCAGCGGATTTAGTACCTGCAAATCGATCTTTTTTAACACCTTCGGCATTTCGACAATGTAATCAGAATTTCATTAAATCGGTATCAGCCACAATTCTCGATCACATCGATGAGACGATCCCAAGTCATGCCTGCCCGCTTTTCAGAAATCGCGTCGAACATGGGCTTTCTGTCGGTGGTTTCGAGCCACCTTAAAATGGCATTTCGAATCGAATCGGGATCGGGATCACACAAATACCCGGTGACCCCGTCATCGACAACCTCAGCGAGCCCCCCTACTCGCGTACTGATTATCGGTGTATTGTAGGCGTATGCAAGTGCCGATATTCCGCTTTGAGTCGCATTTCGGTAGGGTTGTACTACGGCATCGGCCGCAGAAAAGTAGTTTGCTATCTCCGACTCGGCAATAAAATGGTCGTGCCAAATCAGCATATTCTCCAAACCCAGATCCTTCGACATCGTTTTGTAGGTTTCCGGATCCTCATACCATTCACCGGCAATCACAATTTTGATATTCCATTTTTTGATCAAATCGTTCGCAAGTGCATCAAAGAGCAGGTCGAGGCCTTTGTATTTTCGGATGAATCCAAAAAAAAGCAGTACCGGAACATCCTGATCGATTCCAAGCCTTTCACGCGCCGTGCGTCGGTCAACCTTGCTGCCATAGTCATCATATATGGGATGGGGAGAGCTGCATACCGGACGTCCACCCGACACCTTCCTTAATTGATCGGCCACCACAGTCGACATGGTCACAAATGCGTGTGGCTTTGTCACAAAACGATTCGTGAGCCAACGGTCTAGTGGTCTCGATTCATGCGGATACAGGTTATCGACCAATGCAACGACCCTTGTGTTCGAAGATCTGGCCAACACCGAGGCAGCATAACCAAGCGCCGGTCCCATGGCTGGAAGCCAAAATCGGAACAAGGTGAGATCGTAGTTTTCCGCAAGCAATTTGGATGCTCCTGAGGGCCACTGCAGCGGATTGTAGGCATGAACGGTTCGAAAGATGTTCAAACCGATTGGGGCAGGGCTCTCGGTGAACTGGCTCGTTCCCGGAAACAGAAAGTCTGGGTATTGCTTTATGAAAGTGTGGATGTCGACCTCGGCACCCCGACCCATCCACTCACGAGCCAGCCGCTCATTGAAGTTGGCCAATCCACCCCGGTATGGCCATGCTGGACCAATGATGGCGACTTTTTTACTCATTGTGATTCACTGGCACCGATTTTGGTCTTGCCACCCTGTCGCATATGGCCTCCATCGTTTCGTCGCTGTTTGCCATAACAGTCAATAAATCGCCGGGCAATAACACCGTCGAACCGTTCGGCATGATGTATTTGCCGCTGCGCTTCACCATTACAATCAACCCTGTTTTAGGGAAATCGATTTCGACGATCGGTCGATTTGCCGCAAAACTGGTGTCGATTACTTCAATTTCGGCCAGTTCGGACCGTACTTCATCACCAAGTTCGATGTCAAGCGGAAACTTCCTCTTCATCGACTCAGGGACGGAACGGTGCAGCCATTTTGCAACAACAGACAATGTGGTACCCTGCAAGGCAACAGAAAGCACGGAAATAAAGAATACAATATTGAATATCAAATTGGCCTGTTCAAGCCCGGCCAACAACGGGTATGTCGCAAATATGATCGGAACTGCGCCTCTGAGTCCCACCCATGAGATGAACACTTTATCTTTTACGTTCAACTTGCTGAAAGCCAAACTGATAAAAATGGCTGCCGGTCGGGCTATAAGAATGATGAATAAAGATATTGCCAGCCCAGGAACAATGGTGTCGATCATTTCGGAAGGAAATACCAAGAGTCCGAGGGTCAAGAACATCACGATCTGCATCAGCCATGCGGAAGCGTCAAAAAACTTAAGCAGGCTTTTCTTATGAATAAAGGACGCATTACCCAAAACGACTGCAGCAACATATACTGACAAAAACCCATTGCCATAAAGCAATTCAGTGGCTGAATAAATAAAAAATACGAAGGCGATGAGCAGCACGGGATAAAGGCCGTCGACTTCAAGGTTGATTCGGTTGATCAATCGAATCATCAATTTCCCCATCAGATAACCCATGGCTCCACCAATGCTCATCTGCAGAAAGAACGTGGGGACCAAAACCCATGCACTCGATTCTGGCATGAGGGCAAGCGCAATGAAGCTTGTGGTCAGGAAGTAGGCCATTGGGTCGTTACTTCCGCTTTCAAGTTCAAGTGCCGGTCGCAGGTTGCCTTTCAGGCCGACACCCTTGCCACGCAGTATCGAGAAAACGGCGGCTGCATCGGTCGAAGAGACGATCGACCCCAGAAGCAATCCTTCAATGGGCGACAGTCCAAGCACATAATGGGCAAACCAACCCGTCGAGAATGCCGTCACAAGAACACCGATGGTCGACAACGACAGACCTTGGTATAAAACGGGTTTCACACTTTGCCACTTGGTGTCGAGACCGCCGGAAAAAAGAATGAAATTCAGGGCAATGATGCCCAAGATTTGTGCGATGCGTGGATCGTCAAAGTAGATGCCACCAGGACCATCGGCACCGGCCAACATCCCGATGCCCAAGAATACAATCAGAGCCGGAACGCCAAAACGCTGCGTGGTCTTGCTGGCAAAAATGCTCAGGAACAGTAGTAAGGATCCGATAAATAATAAGACGACAAGAGTTGAGGCCATTATATCGGTTTAAATGTAATCCAACAGCTGATGGACGCAGACACCCCCGCACTCAATCAGGCGCTCAACTTAAGATAGTAAAGAGAGGCAATGTTATCAGAACTCCGAAAGGTGAAAGTTGGATGGGAGACCGTCCATCTCAACTTCATTGCCTTTGGCCGTCTTGACTTGTGCGTTCTTTATCGTAAACACGCTGATCAGGAAATCCTCTTCGTACGTTTTCTTGATTTCGAAGAGGCCATCCACTTGGAGTGGAGCCTCGCTGTAATCGACCGTGCGGTTTCCCATGTCGACCATCACCACTTCATTCGGTTGTGGGGGTGGCACGTGGAAGCAACCCATGAACTGTGCCTGCAGCAAGATGAAACGGTTGATCTTCTCAACGCTGTCGAATGGAATCATGTAACCCACGATGCTCACTTGCTTGCCGTCGAGCGCCTTGAGATTCGCAGGAACACGGTCGCCTGCCAGTATGTATTTTCTTAGGTCCTTGTAGTACACACGTTCTGCCGCGACCTTGACTGCAGCAACGGAGCTCACGGCCAAGATGACGATTGCGATGATCTGTACCGTTGCCGATCGGAATTTAAACTTCTTGAACATGGTGGACTATTTTTCAGGATGTTGGCGTTAAATGGGATGCGACGTCTGTTCTATACGCTTTTAACGCAGGGATAGTGCCTGCTATGATACCAAGACCGATCAAAATCATCAATACCAGTGCGTGATTTAGGCTGAACGTGAACGGTTCGATAAATATTCCTGCCGAATTGATTAAATATGGGGCAACAACCGCAGATGCGGACCAACCCAAAATAAGCCCCACAAGTGAGCCCATGAAGCAGATGAACGCTGCCTCGAGAAGGATGATCCTTAGGATGGTACCTCTCGATGCCCCAAGCGAACGCATAATGGCAATGTCGCGCTTACGCTCCTCCATGGTGTTGTAGATGGCGACCAATATGCCGAATAAGGCAACAATCACCACGAGAACTGCAATGGCGCGAAGCACCCAGTCAACATTTCCGATAATGCTCATCAAGGCCTGGATCTGCACCGCGGGGCTGACGGCCATAACGCCTTCTCGATACGAGAATAAGGGGTCCCTGCGGAGATTGTTGGCGATGACCGGATTCGCAGGTACCGGGTAATTGATCATCCCGGCAACTTGAAGGGCGGATGCGGGGCTCTTGAACTTCACCAAAACTGCATCCAAGTTCTTCGGCTTTTCGGCAGTCTCGAGGGCATCGTCGCGATCGTGGTCATGCTCATGGCTGTGATCGTGGTTGCAGTCTGGGCCGTGGACGTGGTCTTGCTGGGTCATGCGGTATTACTCCGGGATGTAGTCGCCGGGAATTATCTCGCCATTGCGCGACATGTGCACGCTTTGTCCAAACAACCAGCCGGTTTTAACGGCACCTTGAAGGCGGTAAGGGATAGGTTTGTCAGGTTTATCCAGCGCTTTGACAA
>CAYZWQ010000013.1:5956-27607 GCA_964481355.1 uncultured Chitinophagales bacterium | reverse complement strand
GTCAACATCATGGATGAGGTCAGATCAGTCAGAATGGCTATCCGCTTCCCAAACAAGCCGCAGGTCGAGTGGCCTGATATTGACCCCCTTCCTGGATGCCAATCAAAATGGGGTCAAAGACATGAACGAATCGGAACTGACCGGTTTAATCGGGAAAATCAATGAAGGACGATTGATCGACAGCGATAAGTCCTCTGGAAAACTCATGTTTGCGGAGCTTCAACCCAATAGGGAGTATCAGATCACGCTATCGGCCGACTTGAGAAATGATCCGGAATATATCGTCTCCCGAACTCGGGTGTCGGTTGACACCCCGGGTATCGGTTATCGGGAGCTTTATATTCCTGTGATGAAGTCATTTGAGTTTTCAGGCCGGTGGAAGAATGAAAGTGACTTCCCCATACAACCAGGTCGCACGAGCATTACCCTAAAACAGACCGATGGTGACATGGTCGTTCATGGTACGTTGTTCGGAGACGGCACATGGATCGTAAATCGACTTTGCCACGGAACATTTGAGGTTACAATTAACGACAGCAGGAACCGAACAATGGTTGCAGAACCACGATTGCTGCACATAACAGCGGGAAATCGTGCAATCCATCCCGTCATAACCATTCAAGGCAAGGCATAAATCAACGCACTTCTGGGAATCTCGGATTTAAGAATTCCATTGTCAGCCGGATATGCGGGCGTAGGTCACGAAGCTGAAACCGTCATGGTCCTCCCTGAAGGTCTCTTTCCACACGGAACCGATTTCATCCCGGTATTCAGGAAAAAAGGTGTCGCCTGCGTGGGTTCCATGAACGTGGGTGAGGACGAGTTGGTCAGCAATGGGCAAGGTCTCCTCATAGATGCCACTCCCCCCTCCGATATAGACCAAATCTCGGTCGTGCAGATATTCTAGCGCATCATGCAATGACTTGAAGACGGTGGCGTTTTCCCACTGGCCGGTGCGCGATATCACAATGTTTTCCCTCCCCTTTAGCGGCACCGCACCGATGCTTTCCCATGTCTTTCTGCCCATCACCAAAGGGTGGCCCTTCGTTTTGTGCATGAAGTAACGCAGGTCCTCAGGGATATGCCAAGGCAAATCACCGTCCTTGCCAATCACCAGATTATCGTCATGTGCGGCAATCAATGCCAAGATCATACGGCAACCTCGAACTTGATTCCCGGATGCGGGTCGTATCCGATCAATGTGAAGTCATCGAGGGTGAGCTGATCGACGGGCTTCTTCGAGATTTCAAGGCGCGGCAACGGTCTGGGTTCACGTTCGAGCTGCTTTTTCAGGCCGTCCACATGGTTCACGTAAATGTGGGCATCCACGATGGTGTGTGCAAATATACCGGGCTCCAATCCGACTTCTTGCGCAATGGCCATCGTCAAGGCGGAGTAGCAGGCCAGATTGAAGGGAATCCCCAGAGCAATGTCGCCGGACCGTTGGGTAAGATGGCAGTTTAACTTCCCGTTTGCGACGTTGAAAATGTACATCAGGTGGCAGGGCGGCAAGGCCATGTTCTTCAGTTCGCCAGGATGCCAAGCCGAAACCACGATTCGGCGGCTGTGCGGATTCGTCTTCAACAGGTCGATGGCGTTTTGAAGTTGGTCGAATTCCTTCTTGGCCCATGTGGCGTGCTCAAGCTTGCCACCGACGCCCTCAATGGCTACGATCTCTTCCTCGATGTATGGAAACCGCCTCCACATCACGGGGTATATGGGCCCGACATGACCCGATTCGTCGGCCCAGGCATCCCAAATGTGGCAATCCATTTCATCGCGCAGCCATCGTATGTGATCCTCGCCGCGCAGATACCACAACAGCTCCAGAATGACCGACCGAAATGCCACCTTCTTCGTGGTGAGCAACGGGAATCCCTCCGAAAGGTCCACTTTGTAGAACTCGGAAAATGAAGATATCGTGTCAGTTCCAGTCCGATTCTGCTTGAGAACGCCATGATCGAGCACGTTTCTCACTAAGTCTAAGTATTGACGCAAGATGGTAACCTATTTCTGATGATGATCGCCTATGGTTGCATTCATTTCAGCAGACAAAGTAACTCAAATTGAGTTTAAAAACATCTGAGCATGATCCACTTTATCGAGTTGGCTGGATCAGTCTGACTCCGCTTATGCTCTCCGACCCCCTTTCTGCCACAGCTTGTTCCTCAACCGAAAGCGGAACCGAATATGAGCATCGCCAGCGAAAAATAAATCAAAATACCCGTGACATCACCCAGTGTCGAGACAAATGGGGCAGAGGTCACGGCTGGATCAAGGCCCAGTTTCGACAAGACAAACGGCAGCATCGAACCCGTCATGTTTCCGAAGAGGATAACCCCGCTCAAGCTGACTCCGACGGTGCTGCACGTGAGCCATAAACTTCCGTCTATGGGTTTGCCGTTTGCCGCCGCCCATCCCAAAACGATCAAGAAACCGCTTAGACCGACCAACAAACCGAGCAACATTCCAGACAAGAACTCCCGTTTCATGACGTGAAACCAGTCGCGGAGGCTGATGTCTTCGGTCGAGAGCGCACGAATGATCAGAGTGGCCGCCTGAGAGCCCGAATTACCGCCGCTCGATATGATCATCGGTATGAATGCGGCAAGGAAAACCGCACCGCTCAGCAGCTCTTCATAGCTGTTCAAGGCAGTAGCGGTCAAAATCTGCCCAACCAGCAGTACCACGAGCCACCCCAAGCGCTTTTTGACCATTTCACCGATGCCGGTCTGGGAATAATCGTCGTCAAGGGCTGTCATACCGGCCATGAGCTGCATGTCCTCGGTGGTTTCCTCTTCGGCGATGTCGAACATGTCGTCGGCCGTGATGATCCCAACCAGAATGCCGTCGGAATCGACCACAGGCAAGGCCACACGATCGTATTTGCTCAGGGCCTTCACAGCATTCTCCTGGTCCTCGAAGGCGTCGAGGGCCACGAACTTGTTGTCGATGATTCCGGCAATCTCCTGCTGGGGCGGAGCCATGATGAGCTGGCTCAATGTCAAGTCGTCGATCAGTTTCTCCTTTTCGTCGACCACATAGATCACGTTGATGGTCTCTGCCCGCCTGCCCCATTTCCGGATGTGGTCGAGTGCGCGCTCCACCGTCCAATCCGATTTGACCCTCACATACTTCGGGGTCATGATACGTCCAACACTGTACTCCGGGTATCCCAACAACTGTCGTACCTCGTTCAGATCCTTCGGATCCATCGAGTTCATGATGATCTGCGTGATGCCGCCCGGCAGCTCCTCGAGGAACGAGGCCCTGTCGTCCGGCGACATGTTGGTCATGATCTCCCGCACCTGGGCGCTGTTGAACTGCTGGATCAGCGCCAACTGCTTATCGGTCTGGAGGTACGAAAACACATCCGACGCCTTGCTCTTCTTGATCAGGCGAAACACCAGCAGGGCCATGTCGTCGTCAATCTCCTCCAGTAGTTCGGCAATATCTACGGCAGGCATGTCGGCGATGACCTCCTTGATGGAAAGCCACTCCTGCGACTTGATGAGCTCCTCGAACTCCGGCTTGAGCAATTGAACGATCATGGGCTTATCCCTGCATAGGCAAAAATGCGATGTAATGGATGTGAGCCGGTGCGGTGACAGCCGACTCTGAATGTGAGTAATCGTGGGTAAGTATGGTCGGATGCCGAATATCAGTCAATGATTGTGTTCCAACCGTGGGTGTCTTCGACCTCCCCGTGGTGAAGACTGGTGATATAGTCGTAGAAGCGACGGGCGACCGGACCAAACTCGTTGTTGTTGATCACAATGTGAGTACCATTGTGGTGTATCTTGCCAACCGGAGATATCACCGCGGCGGTGCCTGTACCGAAGGCTTCCTGCAGTGAGCCGTCCTTCGACGCCTCGATCACTTCATCGATGCTTATCGGACGCTCCTCCACCGTCATGCCCCATTCGCGAGCGAGCGTCAACACGGCATCGCGGGTCACTCCTGGAAGTACCGTACCCCGCAGTAACGGCGAAATGAGTTTGCCGTCGATCACGAAGCACATGTTCATAGAACCGACCTCCTCGATGTATTTGTGTTCGATGGCATCGAGCCACATGACTTGTGTGTACCCTTCTTCCTGTGCGTTCTGGGTCGGAAGCAGAGCCGCGGCGTAGTTGCCGGGCACTTTGGCATCGCCGACGCCGCCAACAACGGCACGTACGTAATCGGGCGTGGTGGTCAGCGAAACGGGATTGATGCCCGTGCTGTAATAGTTGCCCACCGGACCTGTGATCACCATGAATTTGTATTTCGTGCAGGCGCGCAGACCAAGGTATTCTTCGGCGCCGATCACGAACGGACGCAGGTACAGCGACTTGTACTTGTCACCCGGAATCCAGTCACGGTCCAGCTTGACCAATTCGACGATCATGCTCACAAACACTTCCTTTTCGACAATGGGAATGCACATGCGGTTGCACGAACGCACCCAGCGCTCGTAGTGCTTGTCCATTCGGAAGATGTTGATCTTCCCATCCTTCGTCTTGAATGCCTTCATGCCCTCGAAGACGCCTTGACCATAATGAAAGATGCTCAGAGATGGATAAACCAAGATCGGGCCGTATGGAACAATCTCAGGCTGTTGCCAGGCACCGTCACGATACTCTGCAATCGCCATGTGATCCGCAAAATTCTCTCCAAAACGAAGAACGGAGAAATTGGTCTGCGGAAGTCTCGACTGGGTTACTTTCCGAACGGGGATGGTCATCAGGTCTTGCAGCATGGTCGAAGGGGTCTATTTGGATGAAGTTTCCTAAAATACCCCGAAATCGGCAAAGATTCATGATCAGTCAGACATTTTCGCAAGTCAATTGGTAGCCAACTGGTTACTTCACAATTGCAAACACATCTAACACATTGGGGTCGGATCGTGCACCCAAACAAAACAGCTTGCCTTCTGAGTATAGTATTTGCCTGTAATTCTTCGGCAGATCCAGCGTCGTCACAGTCCAATTAGCATGGTCAATTACGTAGATAGTCCTAAGCATTTTTTGTGCCGATATTCCTCATTGTACCACAGTGTACCTCGAATCCATGAATATTTTTTTCAATAAACCTGTTTTCGGTAGGCGGGTATCCTTGATTCCATATTTTGAGTATATCTCACTAGCACCCGGTGGGGATCCCGAAAATTCATGTTTGAAAGCTGAAGTAAATGCTACTTCTTTTAGGAATTCTCCACTTTTATTAAAATAGTACACCTTGTTGTCAGCGACCCTACCAGCGGCAATAAGCGTACCATTGTTGGCGTGATAACACCTCTGTAACCAGATATTTTCGGTTGTGGTTTTTAGGTCAAACTTTTTAAAGTCATATTCTATTCGGTCGCCAATTTTTAGTACAGCTAAGTGATGCATGCTCCCTGCATCGGCAAAATCAGCCATTGATACGACACAACCCAAGTATAGTCCCTCGTCATCTCCCAGTTTAGATATATCATTTATCCCATAGCTTATGCTGGTCCGACTTATATACCTGAGATTTGAGTTGAAATATTTTACAGCACCTCCTTTCTGAATTACCATCAACCGGTCTGGTAAACTGTATACAAGCTGAATTTCGGTAGTAAACTCATTTGGGCCTCCACCTCTCCCAGATACCGATAAATCGATCTCGCGTTTGATTCGATCGTATCGATAGATTGAATATCCATCCGCCCCAGGCAAATACAGGTGCTGACCTATCAATCCGAAACCGATAACCTCACTAGTTATGATGTTTGGAGCAACGTGTCGCTCAACGGGTAGAAATCGTAAGTCTTGGCCAAAAGCTGGATTAGATGAGAAACAAATGAATACAAGAGCAATAAGCTTAAAGCACTTCATTTATGCCTCACTCACACAGTCTGATAAGCAACCGTTATAAAAATTAATAGCCTGTTGTATTCTGTTGGTATAATCTAGATCCGCTATCGCCATACAGAATCCAAATAAAGCCGGTGGGCCAACTGAACATAGTCCAACGTCATATAACCATTCGGCGTAAGCCTGACCATTTAGGTATGAATGGCCAACCCCACAGGCTGTCTCGCATAATGAATCATCTAAATTCGTATCGATTTTCACCACTGTTAGTACGAGATTCGAATCTGACTTGTGTGAAATCGAGCCTGCTATCACACTAAGTGAACTGAGTATTGAAATTACTAGCATTAGATTTGTAGATATACAAAACCTCTATGTATTTAATTTTATGTAAGTGAGATGTACTATAAAGAAAAAAAACTAATGCAAATATTTTTTTCTCAAATAAAAAAGGCCCGCACTCGACGAGTGCAGGCCTTTGATAGGATTGCTTCGACTTAGTCCGCCAAGCAGGCAGACCGGAATCAAGGTTTAGGCTTCGCCTTCTTCCTTCTCTTTGTCTTCGAGCTGCTTCTTGAGGTCGGCCAGGCCCGACATCTCGCCAAGCGTGAGCGCCTTAGGAGCGGCCTGCTCGGTCACGGCCTTACGGCGTGCCTTCTTGGCATCCGGCGCGTCGGAAAGCGCGTCGGCTTTGTTGAGCTGGTTCATGCTCACCGTGATGTTCTTGTTCTGCTCGTCGAACTCGATGACCACAGCCTTGACCGTGTCGCCCACTTTGTAGGTTTCAGACAGGTCGCCGCCGGCCTCAGCCTCACGGGCTGGCAGGAAGGCGTCGACACCGAGCGGGAGGGTCATGAACAGACCCTTGTCGGTATAGCGCTTCACAGTGCCCTCAACGATCTGGCCCTTGCCATACTCGATGGCATATTTGAGCCATGGATTGTCGGTGATCTGCTTGTGGCCGAGCGTGATGCGGCGGTTGTCGAAGTCGATGGCAAGGATCACAACCTTGAGCTGGTCGCCCTTGGCAACCAATTCGCTCGGGTGATTGATCTTCTCGGTCCAGCTCAGGTCGGAGATGTGAACGAGTCCGTCAATGCCGGGCTCCAGCTCCACAAATACGCCGAAGTTGGTGAGGTTGCGAACCACGCCGCTGTGGCTTGAGTTGACCGGGTAGCGCTCGAGGAGCTGCTCCCAAGGATCGTTCTCAAGCTGCTTCACACCCAACGAGATCTTACGGTCGTCCTTGTTGATGTTCAAAATCACGCACTCGATCACCTGGTTCTTCTCAACCAGCTGCGACGGGTGCTTGATGTGCTGGGTCCACGACATTTCACTGATGTGCACCAGACCTTCGACGCCCTTCTCGAGCTCGACGAAGGCGCCGTAGTCGGCGATCGAAACGACGCGGCCCTGAACGCGGATGCCCTCAGGATACTTCTGGTCGATGCCCTCCCAAGGCTGCGGCTGCAGCTGCTTGAGACCGAGCGAAATGCGCTTGGTGTTCTGGTCGAACTCAAGCACTACGACGTTCAGGCGCTGGTCGAGCTTCACGATCTCGGATGGATGCTCCACACGGCCCCAGCTCAGGTCGGTTATGTGCAACAGGCCGTCCACGCCGCCAAGGTCGATGAACACGCCGAAATCGGTGATGTTCTTGACGTGGCCTTCGAGGATCTGACCCGGCTCCATGGTGGAGAGGATCTCCTTACGCTGGTCTTCGAGGTCGAACTCGACGATGGCACGGTGCGAAACGACGACGTTCTCGCTGCTCATGTTGAGCTTCACGACCATGAACTCCATGGTCTTGCCCACATAGGCGTCGAAGTCGCGCACTGGACGCACGTCGATCTGCGAGCCTGGGAGGAAGGCGTCGATGCCGAACACATCCACGACCATGCCGCCTTTGATGCGGCGCTTGATGAAGCCCTCAATGATCTTGGAGTTGCGGTGCGACTCATCGATGTTCTGCCATGCGCGGAGCGTGTCGGCCTTGCGGCGGCTGAGCACGAGCTGGCCCTCGCGGTCCTCGACGCGGTCGAGGAACACCTCGATCTCGTCGCCGATCTTCACTTCGCTGGCGTTTCTAAATTCGTTTAGGGGAACGATGCCCTCCGACTTGAAGCCGATGTCCACGATCACGTACTTGTGGTCGAGGCCGATGATGCGGCCGGTGACGACCTCTTTCTCGGTGATGGAGCTCAGCGTGCCCTGGTACATCGAGACAAGGCTTTCGAACTCGTCGTCGGTGTAGTCCTCGCTGCTCTTGTTCAGCTCTTCCATCGTGTAGACGCGCTCGCTCACGTTGCCGTCGTAGGTCGGCATGACGTAGGGCTTGCGCTCAACCTTCGGTGCTGGTGCTGGGGCTTCTGTTGTTTCCGGTGCTGTTTCAGCTACAGGGGCCGGTGCCTCTTCGGCTGCTACTTCGGCTGCCGTAACCTCTTCTGCCGGTGTGGACTCCTCGGCGGTTTCGGCGGCTTCGGCTTCTTGGGTCGTTGTTTCTTCGGTGGCCGCTGCGGTGGTTTTTTCGACTTGGTCGTTTACTTGCTCGACCGCTTCTTCCTTCTTGAGATCGTCTGTCATGTTTGGTTCTTAAATGCGTTACCATGGCCGCGGGACAAATCCCGAACCAGGATAAGGGTTATGGGTTAGGTTGGATGTTCCGCAATTTTTGAAGATGACCGAGCACCAGGTCCACCTGTTGCTCGAAGCCGAGCCGGGTGGTATCGATGTCGATCGCGTCGTTTGCACGGCTGAGCGGCGCAGCGTCGCGGCTGCTGTCGATGGCGTCCCTTTCGGCAAGGTTTTGGCGTATGGCCTTCTCGTCGACCTTGTGACCCGCCTTCCTGAGTTCCGCCGCGCGTCGTTGAGCGCGGTGCTCCAGGTCGGCCGTCATCCAGAACTTGAGCTCGGCCTCCGGGAAGACCACCGTTCCCAAGTCCCTGCCTTCGGCGATGAAGTCGCCCGTCGAGGCAATGGGCCTGAGTCTGGCATTCACCTGGTCGCGCACTTGCGCGATGGCCGCCACCTTGCTTACATTGGCGGAGACGATGGGCGACCGAATCTCTTCGGTCACGTCCTCCCCGTCGACGGCGTACACCAGACCTCCCAGCGATGGCTTGGCGGTCAGCGACGCCCCTTCCAACCGTTGCAACAGACGTGCCATGTCGGAACCTTCGCGCAGGTACAAGATCGTGGCCATCCTGTAAAAGGCGCCCGTGTCGAGCAGGTGGAGACCCGCCCGTGTGGCAACAGCCTTGGCCGTAGAGCTTTTTCCTGCGCCAGCAGGTCCATCAATGACAATAATCATAATTGCAGATCTGCAAGATACCTTGATTATTTCTTTTTTTCAAAAAACATCTACTTGAAAATCTTGGGTTTTCACAGTATTTTTACCGTCTTGGCTAAAGGCAACTCGTGCCTTCAGCCTACAAACGATCCAAGACTGCATCCGCAAGACATTTAATTCATGCCTCAACATAAATCAGCAATCAAGCGTGTTCGTCAAATCGAGAAGCGTAACGAACACAATCGCCGCCTGCGCTCGACGATGCGCACCCTGGTCAAAAAGGTGACCAAGACCTCCGACAAAGCCGAGGCCGAGACGGCGCTCAAGGCAGCCGTCGGCTACCTCGACCGCATGGCGCAGAAGGGCATCATCCACAAGAACAACGCCGCCAACAAGAAGTCCAGCCTGACCAAGCACGTCAACGGCCTGGCATAAGGCGCCCCTGATGGCACGCGCTTTCCTGATCATACTCGACGGATTCGGAATCGCCCGGGACCCGTCGGTGAGCGCCATAGACAAAGCACACAAGCCCTTCTATGACGGCCTCATGGAGCGCTGGCCGCACAGCCGCCTCATCGCATCCGGCGAGTCGGTGGGCCTGCCCGACGGGCAGTTCGGGAACTCGGAGGTGGGCCACTTGAACATCGGTGCCGGCAGGATCGTCTGGCAGGACATTTCGCGCATCGACGTGGCCATACGCGACGGGTCGTTCTTCGAGAACGAGGCGCTGCTCGACGCAGTGACCAACACCTCGGGCCGCCTCCACGTGATGGGCCTGTTCAGCGACGGAGGTGTGCACAGCCACATCCGGCACCTCGACGCCGTCATAGAGCTGTGCAGACGCCACGGCAGGGAGGCTAGCCTTCACCTGTTCGGAGACGGACGCGACACCGACATGCAGGCCGGCATCGGCTATGCCGGCGCCCTCGAACAGAAGCTGAAGGGGCAAAGCCTGATCAAGGTGGCAAGCCTTGTGGGGAGGTATTTCGCCATGGACCGCGACAACCGCTGGGAGCGCGTCCAAAAGGCGTACGAACTGCTTGTCCACGGCACCGGATCCGCCCACACAACGCTCTCCGAGGCCTTTGCCTCAGCCTACGAAAACGGCCAAAGCGACGAGTTCCTCGAGCCTATGGTCATTGGGTCGCCCGAGCACAACAGGATCCGTCCCGGCGACACCGTGATCAACATAAACTTCCGCAGCGACCGCGCGAGGGAGTTGACCCGAGCGCTCACGCAGCCCGGATTCGACGCCTTCCCCGCAGAAAAACTGGATTTGAAATATGTGTGCATGACCCGTTACGACGAGTCGTTCGTGGGCGTCCAAATCGCCTTTGCCCCCCAGAGCCTTGCCAACACACTCGGCGAGGTGGTCTCGAGGTCGGGCAAGACGCAGCTGCGCATCGCCGAGACCGAGAAGTACCCTCACGTCACCTTCTTCTTCAATGGAGGCGAGGAGACGCCTAACCCCGGCGAGAGCCGCATTCTGATACCCAGCCCAAAGGTTGCGACCTACGACTTGCAGCCGCAGATGAGCGCCCCCGAAGTGGGCGACGCGCTAGTGGGCGTGCTCCGCTCCGACCCTCCCGATCTCATTGTCCTGAACTTTGCCAATCCCGACATGGTCGGCCACACGGGCAGCCTCGAGGCAGCTGCAAAGGCCGTTGAGGCGGTCGACCTGCAGCTTTCAAGGATCGTGCCGCTGGCCATGGAGCAAGGTTACCGCATCCTCATCATCGCCGACCACGGCAACGCCGACTGCATGTTCCAGGAGGACGGCAGTCCGCACACCTTCCACACCACCTACCCCGTTCCGTGCCTGCTGGTGAACGCCACCGAGTTTGGCCAGCCCTCCGAGGGCATCCTGGCCGACGTGGCCCCCACCCTTCTCAAGCTGATGGGACTCGCCCAGCCCCCCGAAATGACCGGCAGACCGCTCGTCTGAGCACCACCGCGCCTCGGTCGGTCTTGCTTTTGCAGTTCGGGGACGCTACCTTGATTCGAGCGAACTAAAGTGGCTTCGACTACGTTTATCTCGCAAAGCTCAGCAGCCCCAATTAGCGAAAGAATTTATGGAAGGCAATTTCTCCAGCCGCGTAAGAGATGTGATACAATACAGCCGTGAGGAGGCCCTCAGGCTTGGTCACGATTACATCGGCACCGAGCATCTGATCCTCGGTATCGTCCGACTCGGAGACGGGGTGGCGGTGCGCATCCTCCGAAACTTGAAATGCGACCTTGGCAAGCTCAAGAAGACCATCGAGGACACCGTTCGCGGCATCGGCGGGACCGTGTCGGTCGGGAACATCCCCCTCACGAAACAGGCGGAGAAAGTGCTCCGCATCACCTACCTCGAGGCCAAACTGTATAAAAGCGACACGATTGGCACCGAACACCTCCTGCTGTCGCTCCTTCGCGAGGAGGAAAACATCGCCGCCCAGATCCTCCATCAGTTCAACATCAACTATGAGGCTGTCCGCGAGGAGCTCGACATGATCATCACCGGCAAAACCGTGAACCAGGACAGCGGCGACTCCGACGAACTCAATGCCGACAGCGGCGACCAGGAGCCCGAACGTTCAGGAACTGCAAGGACGAAGAAGATGGAAAAGACGAAAACACCCGTATTGGACAATTTTGGACGTGACCTGACCAAACTGGCCGAGGAAGACAAACTCGACCCCATCGTCGGCCGCGAGAAGGAAATCGAGCGCGTGGCGCAGGTGCTCAGCCGCCGCAAGAAGAACAATCCTGTGCTCATCGGCGAGCCCGGCGTCGGGAAGACCGCCATTGCCGAAGGCCTTGCACTGCGCATCGTCAAACGCAAGGTGAGCCGCGTGCTGTTCGACAAGCGCGTGATCGCACTCGACCTGGCTGCGTTGGTCGCGGGCACCAAATACCGCGGCCAGTTCGAGGAGCGGATGAAGGCGGTGATGAACGAGCTGGAGAAGACACCGAACATCATCCTCTTCATCGACGAGCTCCACACCATCGTCGGCGCCGGAGGTGCCAGCGGGTCGCTCGACGCGTCCAACATGCTCAAGCCGGCCCTTGCCCGGGGCGAAATCCAGGCCATCGGCGCAACGACCCTAAACGAGTACCGACAGTACATCGAGAAGGACGGCGCGCTCGAGCGGCGTTTCCAAAAGATCATGGTCGAACCCGCAACGCCGGATGAGACGATGGAGATTTTGACCCGCATCAAAAACAAATACGAGAAGCACCACGGCGTGAGGTACACCGACGAGGCCATCGAGGCCTGTGTCAAGCTCACCGACCGGTATATCACCGACCACTTCCTGCCCGACAAGGCCATCGACGCCCTCGATGAGGCTGGCGCCCGCGTGCACTTGGCCAACATCACCGTGCCTCAGCAAGTCGTAAAACTCGAGGAGGAAATCGAGACGACGAGTGCCGAGAAGAACAACATGGTCAAGAAGCAGCGCTTCGAGGAGGCCGCGCGTCTGCGCGACAAGGAGAAGAAGCTGATCGAGGAGCTCGAGATCGCCCAGCGCCAATGGGAGAAGGAGAGCTCGGAGATCATCTACAACGTCGAGGAAGACGACGTGGCATCGGTTGTAGCCATGATGACCGGCATCCCGACCTCGCGCATCAGCCAGAACGAGGGCCAGAAACTTCTCACCATGCGCACGGAGCTAAACACGCGTGTGATCGGCCAGGACGAAGCCATCGACAAGCTCACCCGGGCCATCCAGCGCGCCCGTGCCGGACTCAAAGATCCGAAGCGCCCGATCGGCTCATTCATCTTCCTGGGTCCGACCGGCGTCGGCAAGACCGAGATGGCCAAAGTGCTCGCGAAATACCTCTTCGGTTCGGAGGACTCCATGATCCGCATCGACATGAGCGAGTACATGGAGAAGTTCTCGATATCTCGCCTGGTAGGGGCCCCTCCCGGCTATGTCGGTTACGAAGAGGGCGGCATCCTCACCGAGAAGGTCCGTCGCAAGCCGTACAGCGTCGTTCTTCTCGACGAAATCGAGAAGGCCCACCCCGACGTATTCAACCTGCTCCTGCAGGTGCTCGACGACGGCATCCTCACCGACAGCCTTGGCCGTAAAGTCGACTTCAGGAACACGATCGTGATCATGACCTCCAACATCGGGGCCCGCGACATCAAGAACTTCGGCAAGGGCATCGGATTCGACGCCGACGGCACGACCTTCGACTACGCCAAGATGAAGTCGGCCATCCAGGAAGCGCTCAAGAAGGTGTTCAATCCGGAGTTCCTCAACCGCGTCGACGATGTCATCGTGTTCCGTCCGCTCGAGAAGGAAGATATCTTCAGGATCATCGACATCCTGACCGACGACCTGTTCTCTCGCATCCGCGGCATCGGCTATTCGGTCGACATCACCAAGGGCGCCAAGGAGTTCCTCTCGGAGAAGGGCTACGATCCGAAATTTGGCGCCAGGCCGCTTCGCCGAGCGATTCAAAAGTTTGTGGAAGATCCGCTTGCCGAAGAGATACTGGGCCAAAAGCGCAAGGAGGGTTCTACCATCCGGATCAAGATGAACGCAAGCCGCGACGGGCTGATGTTCGACTGGAAAGACGCCGACACTACTCCCTCCGACCAGGAGGAGAGCGAATTGGACGTCAAGCATTGAGCGATATGGAGAAACAGCCGGAATATTTTCCCATTTAATTGACTCGGGACACAAATCACCGTATCTTGGGTTTCTTGTCTTACCCGCAAGGGGACGCCAAGTCGGGGCGTAGCGCAGCCCGGTAGCGCATCTGCTTTGGGAGCAGAGGGTCGCAGGTTCAAATCCTGTCGCCCCGACAACCAAGGGCGCCCGTAGCTCAACCGGATAGAGCAACTGCCTTCTAAGCAGTAGGTTACAGGTTCGAGTCCTGTCGGGCGTGCATGCCGTAAGGCGACATGGCCGAGTGGCTAGGCAGAGGTCTGCAAAACCTCGTACAGCGGTTCGAATCCGCTTGTCGCCTCGAATGTGACCGCATCTATCCGTCGTGCAACGGGTGTCTTTGTTCTTTGAACGCCGCGTTCGTCTAGGGGCCTAGGACGCCTCCCTTTCACGGAGGTAGCACGGGTTCGAATCCCGTACGCGGTACTTGAATAGTGGAGTAGTTAGTGGTTAATAGTTAGTAGGTTAACTTATCTGTGTCATCAGTGCCATCTGTGGTTTCCTTTTCTGTATTTTCATCGTTTTTAGCGGTTAATGAATTCCATGATGTAGTGCGATCAAGATTGATTGCGTAATTTGGCGTGAATCGCGACCCTGACCCCATTTTTATGACCGCGCAGGAGATTTATGTCGAGACGGAGTCGGTGTTCGACCAATATTCGGCACGACTCGGCCAGTACAATTTCGATCAATTCACACTCAAACCAGCTCCCGACCGGTGGAGCGCCGGCGAGGTGTACACCCACCTCATAAGGGCCACACTGCTCTACCATTTGCGTATTGTCGATCGTTGCCTGTCTAACTTGGAGAACGCCGAGGAGAAGGCCAATCCAAACGCCAGGGATGATTTCGAAGCCAACGAAATGGCACCGGTTAAAATCAAGGTTCCACCTACCCCGGGGTACGATCCTCCCATGCCTGAGAGCATCGAGAAAGTCCTTGCCGACATGGACGCAGTACGGAATCGGATGCTGGCCGTGCGCGACAAGCTCATCACAGACCCTGAATCGGGTAAAATCGAGCATCCTAACTACGGATTCCTCGACGCCAAACAGTGGTATCAGCTCATCGGCATGCATTGGAAGCATCACCTCATGCAGCTGGATGAGCTCGATGCCATCATCAAGAATCCATCCGTTTAACCTCTTTCTTAACACTCGAATGTCGTTCTCACAGAGTATGATACCCAACCAATTCAGACTGCTGATCCTCATTTTCATTCTATGCTGGCTACCGGCATGTGCCGTCGCCCAACAGGAAAAACCCGCTCCTGTGCAACAGGTGATCATCCAGTCGGTGGAATACCAGCTAATCTTCGATAAAAATGAATTCACCGTTAAGGCCGGTTCGCATGTGGAGCTCATCTTCCGAAACGTCGACGAAATGCCGCACAACCTGCTCATCGTAAAACCCGGAAAGCTGCAAACGGTGGGTGAAGCGGCCGACCGCATGGCAGGCACACCCGACGCCGGCAAGCTTCAGTTCGTGCCCCAAATACCGGATGTGCTTCATGCCACACGCCTGCTCATGATCGACGAGGCCGACACACTGAAATTCAAGGCGCCAGATTTACCCGGCGATTACCCCTATGTATGCACTTATCCCGGTCACTGGCGCTCGATGAACGGCATCATGAAGGTGGTCAAATAGGCTCGGCTGCCGGATTTACGGCCAAGCATGCAACCAATGACTTCGGGCGTTTTTTACGGCATCACTTGATCAGCGTCATCCTATTGGAGGCCGTCATGCCCCCCGCCCTGATCACGTACATGTAGATGCCGCTCGGCAGCGACGCGGCGTCGAATGTGACCCGGTGCGTGCCGGCTGCCGTGTAGGCATCGACAAGCTGCGTTACGCGCCGTCCCATCATGTCGTAGACCGCAAGATCCACGTGCTCTCCGGTGGGAAGCGAAAAGGATATCTGCGTGGACGGATTGAACGGGTTGGGAAAGTTCTGGTCGAGACGGAACTCTTTTGGAGTGGTGTCTTCATCGCCAAGGTCGGTGTCGAGAAGCACATTCACCCCGAACGACACCACCAATGAGTCAACGCCACCATTAGCGGTCCCGGCGTCGTCTTTGACGATGACCGAAATGGTTGTTGAGCCTACTTGCCGTCTGTCGTTCTGGAAACGCAGGGTTCCCGTTGCCTGTGGACTCACATATTGCACCGAAAGTGACGGTATGAGCTGTGCGTTTGCTGCTACTGCCGTAACAGTCAAACTTTGATTTTCGCCCGCGCCGGCCGAAATTCCCGACAGATTCACCACCTGCTCCGCCGCCGTGTGTAAGATGCTCACGTCTCCGATAGCATTCATTGTCGGCTGCTTATTAACGAAAGGATTTTGCGTCGTAAAGCTCACCTGGGCTCCGTATGATGTGCCCACAAAATTCGTCGCATAGGCACGTACGTAGTAGAGCGTGGCCTGGGTAAGGCCCGTCAAACTTGTCGTGAAAGCGCCTGTGCCACCGCCTGAAGATACACATTGATCAGAAATGGTTGGATTAGGCACCGTACCGTAGCATACACCGCGGGCCGTGACCGCTGCACTGCCTCCGTCCGTCACGTTGCCACCCGCCGAGGCACTTGTCACACCGATGCCTGTCACTTCCGATGTTGTGACTGTCGGTGCAGCCGCCGGTGTCAGCGTCGTAAAATTTACCTGAGCTCCGTACGATGTCCCGACCGTGTTGGTCGCATATGCACGCACATAGTAGAGTGTACCCGGGGCAAGACCCGTCAAACTTGCCGTGAAGGGTCCTAATCCGCTACCCGAGGCGACGCATTGGTCCGCAGTCGTCGGATTCTCTGTGGTCGCGTAGCACACACCGCGGGCCGTCACTGCCACCTTACCATCATCCGTTACATCACCACCTGCGGTAGCTGAAGTGGATCCGATCTCTGTGACCGGCACCGTTGTGACCATCGGTGCGGTCAATATGGTATCTATGATGGTAAACCCGAAAATATTGCCGATTCCCACAGGAGAACTAAATTGAATTTGGCATGCCCCCAGCGTTGCATTCGCCGAAACATTCATAACCATCGTTATCTGAATCGGCGAGTTGATTGTTACAGATACAACACTTATGGCATTAGGTGATTGGCACATCGCCCCATAGGCATTTACGGTGCCAAAATGTTGCCCTGTGATAATGAGTGTGGCCTGGGTTCCACGTTCAATTTCAGTGGGTGATATCGATGTTATCGATGGTGGCTGTAGAGGCCTGTACGCTGCAATCACATCCCTGATTTCTCTCAAACTACGCGCATTGTCGGCTGGTCCATATGGCACATCGGATGCACTTGTGCCTGTCGGCTCGCCTTGAAAGCTTATGCTTGGATTGGAAAAGTGGGGCGTTGGAATCGAACTGGGGCCCGAAATCGGAAAGTCGGCGTAGGTCATAACCGAAGAGTAACTGATACCGTTAGTTCCGTTCCATCTCCAACCCGTTGAATAGGGGAATAATCCACCCGTTTCCAATGCAGCCTCCTCAGATTGATTGCGGCTGTGCTTGCTTCCCATGTTGTGTGCCAGTTCGTGTGCCAACGTGTATCTGGTAGTCATAATCTTTACATCATTGACAGAAAATGCATCCGTATCGTCACCGAAAGTCTTGCCAAGGATCCAAGCAATCCCACGCACATCCGACACATCCGCAAACAAAGCGACCAAATCGGCTTGATGTGTGTTTCTTAATGCGTGAATGTGATCCATCTGACCATCAGCTGTAGCCGTAAGTTGTTCGAGTATCGTACGTGAACTGGTACCCTGTTCATTGTAGTCGACCATTTCGTGATGCACCAACTCTAATGAAATCAACGTGTTGCTCACATCGTACGCTTCTTGCGTCTTGGCCATGGCCTGATTGAGAATGTTACTTACCCCCCCGTTCGACTCCATCCACGACAATGCCCTATTGGTGTAGAGAATCATTAAAGCAACGGTTGCCTGAGATTGCTGATCATCAGTAAGCGTTTTGTACTCTGGCGATTTTACGATCTTTGATCCTTCGATGTGCGATTCAACATTCTGCCTCAAGTGATCCACTAACTCATCGGCGCCACACGTCATCCCCAAGGATGGGTCTTGCTCATGCAAATAGCTCTTTTGCAGATCGGGATCGTAGGATATGACGCCTTCGTAGCGAATTTCTGGAATTTGTATAGAAGCAATTACGATGTCGTTGTTGACCGTTAAGTAGAGGTACTTATCTCCCGACGTTGCCACGATCGTGTAAGTATCTTGTATATAGGATGCCAACTTCTTGACCCTGAAATCAAAATCGCGCCCCTCATACTGAAACGTGATAATATCGCCCGACCGTACGTTGTTCCTGTTTAAAAGTTCTTGATTAATGTCCAAATATCGCCTCTCAGGATCTCCTATTGATTTTGGGGCATGTATAATTTGATCGTTATAGGCGAATGCGCTAACGCGCTTTTGTGCAATGGCAACCCCGCTAGTGACAAGCACAATGAGGGTGACCGATATTGCAAAGACAATCCGACTTGCAAAAAATGGTATCATAAAATGTTTGACACATGAAAATCAGTAACTCGCGTCCGAAATATAAAGCAGTCGAGTGAGAAGACAACGTTTCAAGAATTTTCTGGCAATGTTTCAATCACCCATCACTTGATCAGCGTCATCCTGTTGGAGGCCGTCATGCCCCCCGCCCTGATCACGTACATGTAGATGCCGCTCGGCAGCGACGCGGCGTCGAATGTGACCCGGTGCGTGCCGGCTGCCGTGTAGGCATCGACAAGCTGCGTTACGCGCCGTCCCATCATGTCGTAGACCGCAAGATCCACGTGCTCTCCGGTGGGAAGCGAAAAGGAGATCTGCGTGGACGGATTGAACGGGTTGGGGTGGTTCTGGTCGAGGCGGAACTCGACGGGCTTGTCGGTGTCTGAACCAAGGTTCGTTCCCATCAGCGTAGTAAAACTCAGCTGTTGACCGTAGGCTGTGCCTGCAAGATTGGTCGCATAGGCTCGCGCATTGAATACCGTGGCTGGTGTGAGCCCAACAAACTCAGTGATGAAGGCCCCATCTCCGCTTCCTGCCGATATGCACAGATCGTCAATGGTCGGATTCGGGGTTGTTGCCAGGCAGACGCCGCGTGCAGTCACAGGATCGCCACCGTCGTTGGACACCGAGCCGCTGATGTTCGCCGTGCTTGACCCGATTTCCGACACGGCATTGGTTGCAACCGTCGGAGCGGTGATTGGGAAGTCGGTGATGGTGAACTGCCCGGTCGTGCTGCTGCTAGCGTTTACTGCGCCCGTCCAAAACGTGACGTCACACTTACCGGGTGTGGCATTGAACGGAATTGTTGCGGATACCGTAATCTGGGTCGGACTGTTGATGGTGCCCGTCACACTTTGGAAACCACAATTCCACGAAAACCGTGAGATGGCATTGATGTTTGCCCCCCTGAATGCAATCGAAACGGAGGTCCCACGTGCACCCCAAGCCGGGGTGACCGAAGTGACGGAGGGCAGCCCTGAATCGGCTGCCCTTGGCCTGTAAGCGGCGATCACGTCCTTCATTTCGCGCATGCTGCGGGCATTGTCGGCAGGACCAAACGGATCCGTGAACGAACTGGTACCGGTTGGCACCCCGGCGAACGATATCAGCGGACTGGAAAAATGGGGAGTCCGCCGCGACACGACGCCGTCGAGTGGCGACGATTCATAGGTCATGACGCTGGCGTAGCTCACGCCGTCGTTGCCGATCCATCGCCATCCCGTTGAATACGGGAATACACCACCTGCAGGACCTGCTGCGGCGGCGGATTGATTTCGGCTGTGCATGTTGCCCATGTTGTGGCCGATTTCATGGATGAGCGTGTATGTGGTGGACATCTGCTGCACACGGTTGGCATTGAACCCAAGACGGTCGTCACCGGCTGGGGACGAGGGCAGGTATCCCACCCCTCCCACATCGCTCAACATGGCGAAGAGAGAGACAATGTCCGCTTCAAAGATATTCCTCCATGAATGGACCTCATCCATGATTCCGTCGCCATTGATCCTCAACTGGTTCAGCAAAACGCTGCCTCCCAGACCCGTCTCCTGATAATTGACGTGTGCAAGATGCACCAACTCAAGGACTACGTTCGTGTTGCTCACGTCGAGCGCTTCCTGCGACAGAGCCATCGCCTGATTCACGACGTTGTCGACACTGCCGTACGTGAGCATCCAGTTCAACGCGCCACTGGCATAGACAATCATCAATTTGATGGTGGTTTCGTCTTCGGTAGACTGCGACTTGTTCACGAAATCATTGACGCGCTGCACGTCCGCGCTTTGGGTGTGCGAGTCGATCTGGTCGAGGACGTTATCTTTGACCGTGTGTATGCCACAGGAGAGCTCGTCGTCGTGGTCGTGCATTTGGAGATAGCTCATCTTGAATGCAGAATCGTAGTAGACAGCTGCCTCATAATTGCTGTCTGGAATATGGATGGAAGATGTCACGATGCCACCACTTCCGACTGTGAAGTAAAAGTAGTTCAACCCAGAGTTGGCCACATACGTGTAGGTATCGGGGCGATAGGAAACTACTTTTTTGACGGTGAACTCATACTCGTCGGTGCCATGCTCAAATAGCAGGACATCACCAACCGTCACACCGGAGTCCAGAAATGGCTGGATGTCGACGTTCAGATACTGCCTCTCGGGTCCATCGACGGATTTATTGGCCGTGCTCAATGCATCGTCGTAGCTGAACGGCTTGATTCGATTCTGGGCGTCCGCGCTAGTGGCGATCAAAACGAACATGCACAAGGCAATGCACTGGGGGATGACGGATTTCATGGGCAGGCTGTCGTGAGATGTCGGGTCGGTGGAAATTACAATCCCAAATATAGCGAATAGGGATGATTAGGGGATGGCAGGCCATGCACGAAAACTTCTGCCGACCCCATAATAACGACGCGTCTGAAAGGTGCCTATTTGATCAACGTCATCCGCCTCGAAGCCGTGAAACTCCCGGCACGCAGCACGTACATGTAGATGCCGCTCGAGAACGAACTGGCGTCGACCGTTACGATATGGTTCCCTGCCGTCATTTCCTTGTTGAGGAGAAGCAGCCTTTGTCGGCCCATCAAGTCGTAGACCGCCAATGTGACCAATTGCGTCGACGGTATCGAGAAGGATATCTGTGTTGAGGGGTTGAACGGATTCGGATAGTTCTGGTCTAGCTGAAACTCCTTGGGTGTGGCGTCGTCCTCACCGAGGTCGGTATCGAGCAGCACGTTGACGTCGAAGGAAACGATCAGGGAGTCCACCCCCCCGTTCGCCGTGCCGGCATCATCTTTGACCCTCACGCGCACCCGAGCGCTTCCGACCCTGGTGCGGTCGTTCTGGATGCGGAGCACCCCTGTCGACTGTGGGCTGGTGTACTCGACCACCAAGAACGGCAGGAGCGCGGGATTGCTCGAGCTTGCCGAGACTGTGATCTGCTGCCCGGTCTCACCCTGTCCTGCCGTTATGCCCGACAGCGGTACTGACAATGCGGTGGGGATCGTGTGCTGGAACGACACGTTGGACAGCGGGTTCATCGTCGGTGGCTTGTTCACGAACGGATTGCCTGTCTGGAAGGTGACGTTCGCGCCATAGCCGGTTCCGGCGCTGTTAATGGCGTATGCGCGTACGTTGTAGGTGGTGGCCGGTGTCAGTCCTGCGAGATTGACCGTATAGGCGCCGGTACCTCCCGCGAGGGTCATGCAGCTGTCTGACGTCGTCGGATTCGGCGCCGTCGCGTAGCACACCCCGCGGGCCGTGACCGCCGAGCTGCCCTGGCTGGTCACGTTGCCGCCCGCCGTGGCCGTCGTCGTTCCGATGTTCGTCACCGCCGCCGTGGTGACCGTCG
>CAYZWQ010000013.1:0-5856 GCA_964481355.1 uncultured Chitinophagales bacterium | reverse complement strand
AGAGCGTGCCCTCGGTAAGTCCGGTCAGGCTCGCCGTGAACGATCCCGTGCCGCTTCCGGAGCCCACGCAGCTGTCCGACGTCGTCGGATTCGGCGCCGTCGCGTAGCACACGCCTCGTGCCGTGACCGCCGAGCTGCCCTGGCTGATCACATTGCCCCCCGCCGTGGCCGTCGTCGTGCCGATGTTCGTCACCGCCGCCGTGGTGACCGTCGGCGCCACCGCAGTTGCATCAATGATGGCCAATTGTACGATATTGCTTCCTACCAAATTTCCCGTCAAGAACAGGATGTTGCAGGAGCCCAAGGTAGCCGTTGCCGAAACATTGAATGTTGCCGTAATTTGACCTGTACCAGCGTTGTAGCTTGCCGCAACAAGATCCAATGCATCTTCGCTTGGGCAGTACCAATCGATGTATTGCACAAAATTGAAATTCTGCCCAGTGAATACGAACGCGGACTGCGTTCCTCTTTGAACAGATGATGGATTGATGCTGTTTATGACAGGTATTGTCGATGGATTGAGGGGTTGATACCCGGCTGTCACATCTTTCATCTCACGCATGCTGCGAGCATTGTCTGCCGGACCGTATTGCACTACAGACGACGCTGTACCTGTAGGAACCCCCTGATAGTTGATACTCGGGTTGGAAAAATGTGGGGTCCTCGTCGAGATGGTTCCATCAATGGCTTTATTTTCGTAGGTCATCACTGATGCATAGCTGATACCATCTGTACCGGTCCAACGCCAGCCGGTCGAATATGTAAACACACCGCCAGAAGCTGTTGCGGCCTGATTATCTTGATTTCTGCTGTGGGCATTTCCCATGTTGTGACCGATTTCATGGATAAGCGTGTAGGTGAATGTGATCTGCTGTACACGGTTTAAATTGAATGCCAAACTATATGCTCCTGCAGGATTGGTGACTAGATAACCTAAACCACCTGTATCATCGACATTGGCGAGTATTGACACCACATCGGCCTCATAGGTATTCCTCCAATCGTGCACTTCGTCCATGACACCGTCACCATTAGTACGGAGAAAGTCAAGGATCTCACCCGAGCCGATTCCAGATTCATTGAAGTTCACATTTGCGAGGTGCACCAAATCTAAAGTTATTTCAGTGCCACTGACATCCAGGGCTTCCTGTGAGCGCGCCATCGCGGTGTTGACGACGCTGTTCACCCCGCCATTAGACTGCATCCATGCTAATGCCCCATTCGTGTATACAATCATCAACGTGATTGTGGTTTGGGCATCGATGTGCTGCATTTTGTTAACCACGTCCTTGACATTTGGTATCCGCCTCTTTTCAAGACGCGTATCTATCTGGCTCTGGATGAGACCGTTTACCATATCGAGCTCACAAGAAAGCTCCATGGAATGATCGTGTTCGTACAAGTAGCTCTTTCCAAGCGTGTGGTCATACGAAACGATACCCTCATACCCGACTTCCGGAATCTGTATTGTGGCAATCGCTCGACCTCCCTGTATCGTTAAATAAAAATACCGGTTTTCCGAGTTGGCAACGATTGTGTAGGTGTCGTTGAAATAGGAGGAGATTTTCTTGACGGTAAACTCATAATTAACGCCATCTTGTGCTACTGTAATTTGATCTCCATTAGAAACGGTGCCCCTGTTCAATAATACATTGTTTATGTCGATGTATCTTCTCGGAGGCTCCCCTGCCGTTTTGGGCACATACGTGACCGTGTCGTCGTATTCGAAGGCAACAAGACGTTGTTGAGCCCACGCAGTTTGTACAATGAATGCCATCGCAACGATGGCGGCGAATGTTATGTAGGGCTTTTTCATAGACTAGGGAAGTTGTATTGTCCACAGTCCTATCAATATATTTGCTGCCCTGCTGATTCGCTTAGTGTATGCGTTCGCCTATACTCGAAATTTTGCGAATATTTTTAAAATTCTTCCAAATTCCAGCCCAAGGTACGATCTACGGCTTTCCGCCATTTCGAGTAAAGCTTTTGGCGGCGCTCGGTATCCATGGCTGATGTGAACACCCGGTCGATGGTGCGCATGCCCTTGATGGTGTTTCTATCCCACACACCGGCTTCAATTCCGGCTAGGTAGGCCGCGCCCAAGGCCGTCGACTCCACCTGGGACGGACGCTCGACGTCACATCCCAAAATATCGGCCTGGAATTGCATGAGAACATTGTTCACACATGCACCGCCGTCAACCTTGAGGGTCTGCAGCTTGATGCCGGAGTCGCTTTGCATCGCCTCGAGGATGTCTTTCGTCTGGTAGGCGATGGCTTCGAGCGTCGCCTTGATGATGTGGTCCTTGCCCGTGTCGCGGGTCAGGCCAAAGATGGCCCCGCGGGCGTACATGTCCCAATAGGGAGCGCCCAAACCCGTGAACGCGGGAACCATGTACACCTCGTTCGACCCCAGCGCCTTCGTGGCGAAATATTCGGAATCCTTCGACTGGTCGATGATCTTGAGCCCGTCGCGCAGCCATTGAACGGCTGCGCCGGCCACAAACACGGATCCCTCGAGCGCGTACTCCTGACGGTCGTCCACCTGCCAAGCCAACGTGGTGAGCAATCCGTGGTTTGACACCTGCATCGAGCCGCCGATGTTCATGAGCATGAAACAGCCGGTTCCATAGGTGTTCTTGGCCATGCCGGGCTCGAAACAGGCCTGCCCGAAAAGGGCGGCATGCTGGTCTCCGGCCACACCCAGAATGGGAATGGGACCGATTTTGGTCTCTGCGTCGCCAAAGTGATGCGTATTCTTGCTGACTGTGGGCAAGATGGATGTCGGGATGTCGAGCGCACCCATCAATTCGTCATCCCAACCCATGCTGCCGATGTCGAAGAGCATCGTCCGCGATGCGTTGGTCACGTCGGTCGCGTGCACCTTCCCATTGGTGAGGTTCCAGATGAGCCACGAGTCGACGGTGCCGAATGCCAATTCACCCCTTTGGGCCCGTTCGGCGGCTCCATCCACATGATCGAGGATCCAACGTACCTTCGTCGCCGAGAAGTACGAGTCGATCAGAAGGCCGGTCTTCTGAGTCACCATGCCGCTCAAACCGTCCGCCTTGAGCTGCTCGCACAAGGGGGCGGTGCGCTTGTCCTGCCACACAATGGCATTGTAGATGGGCTCACCGGTGCTACGGTCCCAAATAACCGTCGTCTCGCGCTGGTTCGTGATGCCAATACCCACAATATCCCGAGCTTGGAGGCGGTTGCGGTCGAGGATTCTGTTCAAAACCCCCAACTGGGTTTGGATAATTTCGGAGGGGTTGTGCTCGACCCATCCTGGCTGAGGAAATATCTGGGTGAATTCTTGCTGTGCCAGGTCAACGATCTGACCGTGTGAGTCGACCAGGAGTGCCCGGGAGCTGGTTGTTCCTTGGTCGAGCGCGATGATGTACGCCATTTAAGTCAATTCGTGGATGAAATTGGGTGAATACTCACAGATTCGAAATGCGCGCCCTGATCACCCTGTCGCCCACCCGGATGCGGTCGACGACGTCCATGCCGGCAATCACTTGGCCGAACACCGTATAGCCGCCGTCGAGGTGCGGCGCCCAGTCGATCATGAAGAAGTACTGGCTGCCCTCGGTGTCCTTTCCCGCACTCGCAATGCCGGCTGCACCACGTACAAATCCGTGCTCGCTGGGTTCGTTGGGTATCACGAAATCGGGCCCACCGAAACCGTCGCCGGTCTCGACGTCTCCACCCTGGATCACAAAGTTGGGCACGACCCGGTGAAAGGGGATGCCGTTGTACATTCCGGCCTCAGCCAACCTCGCAATGGCCGTAACAGTAGAAGGCGCCCGAAGGGGATCCATTTCCACCACGATCAAACCCGCCTCCGTTTCGAGCTGCAGGGTAGGCGTTGATCCAAGTTTTCGCAGCAATGTCCAATCGGGTCCCTGAAGAGACAATGTCGGCGTTGCCGATTCAATTTTCTCACGCACCTGAGGGCTGACATACTCAAGCACGACACGGCTGAGTGCGGCATTCTCATATGCTGCCATCGAATCTGCCAAGGAAGTTGCCCCCGCGCCAAGGTCGCGCAAAAGGCTCGGCAACACGGCTTGGTACACTTCGATATCTTCCGGCATCCTGTAAGACTTCAGCATTGCCAGCGCGCGGTCGTTGTCGCCCTCTTCCCGAAAGGTGGACTGCCTCAAGGCGCCGAAAAGGGTGTAAACCAGACTTCGGTTCGGTGCGGACAGCATACCCCAAATCGCGTCGCGGGTTGCGGCTATCTGGTCGGAGCTTGCGCCAACCTGGTGCAAGGAACGCGCAAAGGAGTTCAGCACCGTGGCGGCCGCCATTCGGTGCATGTGGACATCCGATTTGGCGTAGGGCATCAATTCGGCCAACACTTGATGCGTGGGTCGTGCATAGATCAAGATCATCAGCGCATCGGTGGCCAGATAGGGATTGCTGAACGCGAGATCCCTCAGATACAGGGAATCGATGGAACCCAGAAGAGGTTCTAGGGACAGACGCTCGGACAACGCCCTCAAATAAAGCCGGTTGTCACTGCCCTTGGCAGATTCCATCACCGATTCGACGTCGGTGACAGGCATCTCGGACGGCTCCAGTTTCATCGACGACATCACGGTCAACGCCTCACCCACTACGAGGGGGTTCTCGTGTTTAAACAGCTCATAAAGCAGGGCAATCGCCCTGGATTTGACGTATCGGCCGGAATCGGAAAAGCCCGGCAACGAGCGATTGATGTCAACCGCTGTGCGAGTGTCCAAAGTTGACACCTCCTCGGTGGAGTACAGGTCCAGCGCCTGCTCAAAACCTGCCTTTGCCAAGATCCGAAATACGGTCCGCTTTACGTCTGGATCATCAATGGTTGCGAATGATGCCATATTTTCGAATAGTCTCGCTGCCTGTTCGCCACTCAGCAACAGAGTGTTCGAACGGTAGAGGGCATACAGCCAGCCTCTTGCGGCTTCCGGGGTCGTTGACTGAACCGCTCGGTCAATGAGCCGGTCGATGGATGCCGGCTCCGAACCGCCTCTCAAGGCAAGCCTGCTCATGGCGAGTGCAAATTCGGGTTCGAGCTCGTGGCCGGGTCCGACGTCGCCGGACCATGCGTCCATCAAGAGGGCGGTCGTTTCATCCCCTTGCAGACCCAGGGTGCGGACGAGCCCCCGGGGGAAGCCATTGCTGAACGCGTGCGATTCGAGCACACGCAACTGGTCGGCATTCAGGGCTCTGGTGGACAATGCGAACCACGCCAGGTCGGTACCGTTCGACAACGCCATGGCCAACACGGAGTCGGTCGGTGCCGAAGGTGTCGATGTGAACGCCCTCCATGCGGCGGCTGATGCCACTGTGTCGGCGCTTGCGGCCAGCTGCAGCAACGCGGAACCGTCACGTTTCGTAACGGCCTCGTGCACGGCCTTGAAACTGTCGCTGTAGTCGGCAGGAGTAGAGCTGGGCAGCGAGCATCCGGTCATCATCAGGGCCAAAATGGTTGCAAACGTAACGATATGTGCATAATATGTGCATTTTTTCGGCCGGGGCTTGCAGAATTCATGTCTCTGCGTTATCATTTTGTACATATATCACACAGTATCGTTGATGAAGATGATTTCTCGACAGCAGGTTCCCAATAAAATCCACAAATATGGATAATCGCCAACTTACAAAAAAGCAACTGGAATTCTTCAACTACATTCGGGAATACCGTGTCTCGAACGGCATCTGGCCGACGTACCGCGAGATTGCCGATGCCCTGGACTTCCGTTCCCCCAATAGTGTGACCCAGAACATCAAGTCGCTTCTGAAGAAGGGGTTTCTGGTGAAGAAGGGCGACGATGAGTACGACCTGCCACAGCACCTCCTCGAGGAG
>CAYZWQ010000012.1:0-27749 GCA_964481355.1 uncultured Chitinophagales bacterium | reverse complement strand
GTTCATTTCGTCATAGCTGCCTGCCTTAGTGAGCCTACGCATTTGGGCATTCAGTATTCCGCAGCCGTTCAGGCATAGCAGGAGTCCGATACGTCGGCGATGCTCAAGGTCGTTCACGTGCAGGAAGGGGTTGAAGGCCTCCGACTCGTCAACAACCGGTTTGTCGGTAACGGCATACACCACGCCTGAGGTGCCCGCGTTCATGGCGACCGAGCCAGGGTCCGTAACCCCCAAACCGAAGGCATTGTTCGGTTGGTCGCCGGATCGGTATGCCAGCACTACTCCATCGCTCAGTCCCAAGAGGGCTGCCGCTTCACTTGAAACCGTTTCGTATACACCTATGTTTGCGGCCATAGGCGGTAACAGTTCGTGTATGTTTGGATGATAGTTTAATATTAAACTGTCGGGTTTATTGTCAAAGAAATTCCAAAGGGCCATTTCTGACAATCCCGATCGGGTCGTCGACATTTTCCCGCTCAATCGGTAGGCGATATAATCGCCGGGCAGCATGACGGTTGCAACCTCAGACCATGCATCCGGTTCGTTCTCCATCATCCACGCCATCTTTGACGCCGTAAAATTGCCGGGGGTGTTCAGGTTCGCCTCTAAGAGCGGTTTGCGGCCGATTGCCTCCGTCAGCGTGTTGCCCGTCTCCACGGCTCGGCTGTCGCACCAAATGATGGATGGTCTCACAGGCAATCCATCCTTATCGAGCACAACGAGGCCATGCATTTGGTACGCAATTCCAATGGCCCGAATTTCTGCCCATTCCTCGGGGTGGCGCCTCCGCAGTTCGGTACAGCATTCCTGAACGTGATGCCACCAAAGCTCCGGGTCTTGTTCGGCCCATCCCGGCTTGGGGGAATCAATGGCCATTTCGTCAGTCGGCGACGTGCTTGAACCGATAACGCGATTTCCGAGCGCATCGTAGAGACTTGCTTTTACGGACGAGCTCCCTATGTCAAGACCCAGTGAGATCATTGTGAGGATACGGGTGAAATGTGATGGTGTTTTGCCTTTGGTCAGTCTAGTTTGTGATGGTGTTGCCACCGCAGCTGCTTCCTGCGCCTGCGGTGCAGCCAAAACAGTGCCGGTTCACGACAATGTCGCGCCGGTTGAGGAGTCCTTCGTCGAATTCGGAGATGTGGGCCGATGACGGGGTGTCCACCTTCAACTCCAGCATCTGGTTGAAGTCGCAATCGTAAAGCCATCCGTCCCATCCGACGGACAGGGTGATCCTGCACATCACCCCAAGTGCGGCGGCAGGGTTGAAGGCGTTCACGAGCTTCAGCATGTACTCATCGTAATTTCCGCTTACAATCAGGTACTCCAAAAATCGGGAGATGGGCATGTTGGTGATGCAGAACAGGCTGTTGAACACGATGCCGTACCTGTGTTCGAGTTGACGTTTGAAGTCTCGTTCCAACGTGGCCTGGGCGGCCGGCAGGAAGGCCCCGTTCGGGTTGTAGACAAGGTTGAGTTTCAATGCGCTTCCATCCTTCCCGTAACCGACCGCATTGAGCATCTGAAGTGCTTCGATGGATCGGTCAAACACCCCGTCGCCGCGTTGGCGGTCGGTGTGTGAGGCGCTGTAGAACGGGAGTGAGGATATGACCTCAACTTGATGTTCGCCGTAGAAAGCAGGCAATTGCCGGTACGAGGGGTTCACCGTGAGGATGGTGAGGTTGCAGCGCACCATCACATGCCTGCCCAAGGCACGAACCTGTTCGACGAACCAGCGAAAGTTCGGGTTCATTTCGGGAGCGCCGCCCGTGAGGTCAACCGTCTGGATGTCGGTTTGGCGGAGAACATCCAGGCACTGCTCCATGGTCTGACGGGTCATGATCTCCTTGCGGTCGGGACCCGCATCCACGTGGCAATGTTTGCAGGTCTGGTTGCACATATATCCCAAATTGACCTGCAGTATGTCGATACCGGTGGGTTTGAGGGGATGCAATCCGGCATTGTAGAGTTTTTCCTCAAAGGTGGGAAGGGCGGGATTTGTGTCGGAGTCTCCTTCCAGTATCCCGATCTGAATTTCCGGATCGGCGAGGGCATTACCGGCAGCGTGGAGGGTTTTCATCCTACATCCCGATCTGTTTGGCCTTGTTCATCATCTGCACACCGTGCACCAGGCTTGCACCACCCCTTATGGCGGCTGCAACATGCACTGCTTCCATCATCATTGCTTCGTCGGCGCCTTTTTCCAGTGAGTCGGTGGTGTATGCATCGATGCAGTAGGGGCATTGAATGGCATGTGCCACCGCAAGGGCGATCAGCGATTTTTCCCTGGCCGACAGGGCCCCTTCCTCGAACACTTCACCGTACCAGTTAAAGAACTTCTTTGCCAAGGTCGGTTCGTATTCGGCAATGTCGCCGAACTTTTTTAGGTCTGCTGGATTATAGTAGGTCTTGTCCATGAGGAGGCTCGGTTCGTCGGGTTAGATGTAAATGCTGCGTGGGGGGCAATTTATTGAAAGACGGGGCAATATCGGAAATGATTTGGCCTAAAGTTGCTTATGTGTCGGACTTTGACAAACTTAATCCATTCGTGCTGTATCCAACTAATTATTTTATATCAAACGATCATGGCCAAATTTGGTTTTTTTGAACAGGTAAACCGCAACTTTGACAAGGCGGCGGCTTACACGAAGCATGACAAGGGTTTGTTGAATCAGATCAAGATCTGCAACAGCGTATATAAGATGCAATTTCCGCTGCGACGCGACGACGGCACGATCGAGGTCATTTACGCATGGAGGGCACAGCATAGCCAGCACAAGTCGCCTACGAAGGGGGGCATACGCTACAGCATGGAGGTGAACGAGGACGAGGTTATGGCCTTGGCTGCTCTCATGACGTACAAGTGTGCCGTAGTGGATGTGCCGTTCGGCGGCGCAAAGGGCGGTGTGATGATCGACAAGTCGAAGTATTCTGACGGCGAGTTGGAGCGCATTACGCGGCGATTCACCTATGAGCTGATCCGCAAGAACTTCATCGGCACCGGCATCGACGTGCCCGCACCCGACTACGGAACGGGTGAGCGTGAGATGGCGTGGATCGTCGACACCTACAGCTCCATTGCCGGCGGCGTCGACTCTGCGGGGTGCGTCACAGGCAAGCCCATTGCACAAGGGGGCATCAGGGGGCGTCGTGAGGCCACGGGTCGGGGTGTTTACTTCGGTGTGCGTGAGATTTGCAACTACGCCGACGAAATGAAGAAGCTTGGCCTGGAGACCGGCTTGGAAGGAAAAACCGTCGTGATCCAAGGGTTGGGGAATGTAGGCTACTATTCCGGCAAGTTCTTCCAGGAAGGCGGCGCCATATTGGTGGGGCTTGCCGAAATGGAGGGCGGCATCTACGACCCAAAGGGTCTCGACATCGACAAGGTGATCGCCCACCGTAAGCAGACGGGTTCCATTCTAGACTACCCTGGTGCCCAGAATATTATTCCGACATTGAAAACCTTGGAACTGGAATGCGACATCTTGATTCCTGCGGCATTGGAAAACCAGATCACGGGGGAGAACGCACACCTCATCAAGGCAAAGATTATCGGCGAGGCGGCAAACGGACCGACCACCGCCGAGGCACATGAGATCATCAAGTCGCGCGGAGCCCTGATCATACCGGACACTTACCTGAATGCCGGTGGTGTCACCGTGTCATATTTTGAGTGGCTAAAAAACCTGAGCCATGTTCGGTTCGGTCGAATGGATCGCCGTTTTGAGGAAAATTCGACCATCAAACTGCTCGAAGCCATCGAAAAGGCGACCAACACGAAGTTCAGCGACAACGATCTCAAGCGCCTGTCGCATGGTGCCAACGAAGAGGATTTGGTGAACTCGGGACTTGAGGACACCATGATTACGGCACTCGACCAGATCGTGGAGCTTCGCCGCGAGTATAACGTCGACTTGAGGACGGCGGCCTTCATCAACGCGATCAACAAGGTTGCCGTGTCGTATCAGCAGCTGGGCATTTTCCCGTAGTACGGCATACGAAGAAGGTCCCTCGAGGATATTGTCCTCTTGGGACCTTTTATCATTTTCTGATGTGGTCGGTCTCTTTTCGGATCGACTCAAATTCGGATCCCGGCACCCATTGGGGCCACATGGTGCCGTTTGCCAGTTCATAGGCCATGCGGAAAGCCACCCTTGCCTGCTGTAGTGTTCCCTCCATTATCCACTCGGGGTCAAAGTTGTCGGACGGCTGATGGTAGCTGCCTGCATAGGCGGCAGATTTGCTGGCGACAAATTCCTGGTACCCCTCATGATATCGGTTACCCGACAGCAGATACAGTGCCGGCACGCCACCCTGGGCAAACGGGAGCTGGTCGCTGCGGAAAAATATGCCGCCGGCAATATTTGGAAAGGGAACCAACTCCATGTTCTCGACAGACGACTTTTCCTTCAGCAGGTTTCCGAGGTCGCTGTATTCGGGTCCGACGGCGGTGATGTCGTAGGTGGGTCCGAACATGTTGGTGCAGTCGATGTTGATGTTGGCGACCGTCTGGGCCAGCGGATATGCGGGGTTGAAGCTGTAATAGTAGGCGCCAAGAAGGCCAGACTCCTCGGCGGTCACCGTAAGGAACATGATGCTTCTCTTTGGCTTATAGGGCATTTTCGCGAAGGCTTGGGCTAACATGAGCACGGTGGCGGTACCCGAGGCGTTGTCGACGGCCCCGTTGTAGATGGAGTCTCCTTTGGCGTCGGGAATGCCAACGCCTAAATGGTCGTGGTGCGCCGTGAAAAGGACCACCTCGTCGGGTCGCTCATACCCCCTCACAATGGCGCCGACGTTTTGCCCGTTGATGCGCCTGATTTCGTAGGTGGTGCTGCTTTCCATCGTGACGGGCAGCGGTTGGGCCGTGAAGCCCCGCTGTCCTGCAGTCGACCTCCATTGCTCCAGGGTGCTGCCGTTCATGCGTGCGAGGTTGCCGGCCGCCTCGTTCGAGAGATACACTTTCACGTCGAGCAAGCCGTCGGGCTGCTGCGTGAGCTGAATCTGTTCGGCCGTGGCGCGCATCCTGTTTCTCGCGAAGAAGACGGGATTTTCGATGATGATGATGCCTGAAGCGCCACGGCGGCGGGCTTCCTCGACTTTAAAGGTGAACCTTCCGTAGTAGGTGAGCGTATCGGCCTTGAAAAGGTTTGGCTCCGTCTCTGTGGCGGCAGGTTCTCCATCAAACACGAGAACGACCTTGCCGGCGACGTCAACGCCGGCGTAATCGTCCCATTCATACTCGAGAGCCGTAATGCCGTGACCCGCAAAGATCACCTCAGCAGTGGTTTCGATGTCGTTGCGCTCGGTGTCGGTAAACACTCGGTAATCATTTACGAACACGAGATCCTGGCGTGATCCGTCACCATGGGTGAACGAAAGCCGTGGTGTTCCTGATACCTTCGTCGCAATAAGGGGAACATCTTGTGTGAATGACCCATCAAACGCCGGTTCGAGACCTGCTTCTTCAAATATCCCCATTATGTATCGGATGGTGCGCTCTTCTCCTGGCGTACCCGGCGCCCGTCCCTCGAGGCTGTCGTGACTTATTACCATCAGGTGGTTTCTGACTGTTGCACTGTCCAGGGCTGCGAGAAGCACCTCTTCAAGTTGGGACGGGGCTTTGGGTATCTCGGGTGAGCAATTGGCGAGGAAGAGGGGCAGCAGGAACATCGCCACCACATAAGATGTTTTAATTTTCATGGCACATGAACTGTTTGTTGATCTCGACCAATATAGCAATTGACACTTTGACCTGCCGAAAATTCGGCCGTTACCTCTTTGCGGTGACAGCTGATATCAAGATATTTGAGTATGAAACTGAACGCACCGGCCAGTCATTTCCATCACGAGGACCCGCTCGATCTGAAATATATCGATTCGCTGAGGGTCAATGTGTTGGATCCCATCATCGACCACTGGTTCAGGGCGTCTTTGCACGGAGCAGAAAAGTTGCCACAAACCGGCCCACTCGTGCTTGCCAGCAACCATAGCGGCAATGCTTTTCCGCACGATGCGCTCGTGCTCGACGCACTGCTGTGGCGTCAGGACGGCAATGCGCCCGAGCGCAAGTTCCGTTCGGTCTATTCGCCCAAACTGGCCCGAACATGGCTCATGCGTCTTTTTGGGATCGACAATTTTTGGCGACGCTGCGGTGCGGTCGACATGACGTATTACAACTTCCGGGAGTTGATCAAGCACGACGAGCGTATCGTCTATTACCCCGAGGGGATTCCCGGTATCGGCAAGGGTTTCAATCGACGGTATCAACTGCAGCCATTTTCGAGAAGTTTCGTCGTATTGGCGGCTGAGCATGAGGTTCCCGTTTACCCTGTGTACACCATTAATGCCGAATGGGTGAATCCGACCAGCTTCACTATTCCATGGCTCGACAAACTAGTGGACCGTTATACAGGGGTTCCCTTTTTTCCGATACCGGCCGCGCTCATCGCCATTCTGTTTCCTTTTTTCTTCTACTTCGGATTTCCATGTAAAATGAAATTCTTTGTGGGAGATCCGCTTCCGATACGCAGTTGGCTGGACCACGTTGGCTGCAAACAGGGGTCAAAGCCAACCCGAAGCCAGGCTGACAAGGTTGCCGAGATGGCGCGCTCCGAAATGCAACGAAACATCAACGCCCTTGTAGCCGAATATGGTCAAAAGCCCTACGATCTCCCCGATCTCAGGCGATCGATACGTAAGATTCCGGGAAAGGCATGGCCTGTGATTGGACCCGGTTGGCCCTATGGCTTTATCCGTCACGAAAGGGACCTTGCCCGGCCTCCTGCAAAAAACCGGCTACATCGCTGGCTGCGCGACATTGACCTGGTCGCCTATTACCTCCCGTTGATTGGCTGGCCGATCATAGCACTGATCCGTTTTGCGCGCAAGCCACCATACGGCTACCGCGGTCTCACCAAACCGGAAAAGAGAAGCCGACAGGGTGGCTACCTATGGTCTTTGCTGCAGATTCCGCTGCATCCCCGATCCTTTCGCTTCAAGGACAAGTAGAGATTCGCAGACTACTCCCTGCGGCTGCGAAGTTCCAGTTCTGATTTTTTGATGGAGTAGTCCCAAAGCAGATTGCCATCTACGTCGTAGTTTTCGAGGGTCAGCGTGCGGTCGTTTCCTTTTCCGCTTACTTTCACAAGCCCAAAATTCCTTTGTTGCGTCAGTTTTCCCTCCACCCGCAAGGGGTTGTCCCTCTCTTCGGGAACGAGCTGCCGTGAGGATCCCGCCGTGAGAGGCGACACTGTAAATTCATGAAGCGGATACTGACTGACGCTCTCGTACTTGAGCAGCTCCGAGTGATGGCGGTCGCCCGATATGAACACGACACCCGGCACGCCCTGCCGTTCAATGAAACCCATCAGCTCCTGATACTCTGCCGCATAAGCCGGAAACGACTCAAACGGTGATCCCGTGTTGATGGCCTGGTTTCCAAAAACAACGATCTTAAACGGGGCACGGCTGTTTGCGAGCCCATCTTTGAGCCATTGCATCTGTTGCTCGCCGAGATAGGCTTTTTCATGGTCCTTCAGGGCGTTTGGTGCCCTGTGGTAACGGCCGTCGGTCACAAAGAAATCGATGTCGGCCCACTGGAACCGGAAGTACACCCCTTTGTTTCCGTCGTGCCCGGCCTTTGGATTCCCCCAGTAGGAGTTGAAGATGTCGAGCACCTCTTCTTTCATGGCATAGTTTCGGTCGGCATTGTTCGGGCCGTAATCGTGGTCGTCCCACGTGGCATAATGGGCTGATGTGGCCAGCAGCCGTTGTAGCTCTGGCACCCGGCGGGTGTGGCTATAACGGTGATTGATGCGTGCCACGGAGTAAAAGTCGGCCTCTCGGAGGTACATGTTGTCGCCCAGCCAGATCATGAAGTCCGGTTTCTTGTCGGCAATGGTCTCCACAATACGATACTCGCCTCCATATGGGTTGCCCGGTCGGTCGTAAGCCTCCTCGTTGATGTAAAAACAACTACCCAAAGCAAACGTGAAGTCAGGCGGATCGGTGCGCCACTGCCAAAGCGCCTGTGTCGTGACCGTGGTCGGATACGGGAGCGTGGCCACGGTGCCATCAATGATGACAGAATACCGGTATGTCGTTGACGGTTGAAGGTTGATCAGCGCAATTTTTGCAATCAAGTATCCTTTTTTCGTCGTTTTGTGAACTTCGGTGCGATATTTCGTTGCGTTTTCGACATCCTCCCAATATTCAACGACGACATCAGCCGGCGATTTTGTCTGCAGCCATATCATTGCCTCCTGCATTTCGACATACCCAATCATCGGGCCGGATTCAAGGTTGGCATGCTGCGAATATGAGGGCAAGGTGACCGACAGATGCAGGACGAGAGACAGGAAAATGATGATCGTTTGGAATGATGACGTTTTTTTCATGGCCATTAATCTTGGTTGCGTCATGTGGGTGCTACGTGGTTTTTCTTGATGCTGCAAGGTAATACCCCTATTTTACCTATTTATTTCCTGTAGCCAAACAAAACCCCATGAATATCATCCTATTTGGTCCTCCCGGTGCCGGAAAGGGCACCCAGGCTAAATTGATTCAGTCAGAGCTCAACCACCCCCAACTGTCTACAGGCGACATCTTTCGCCACAACATCAAGAACGAAACCCCTCTTGGATTAAAGGTTAAGTCGATCCTCGATTCCGGTAAGTTGGTGGGCGACGATGTGGTCGTTGAGCTCGTCGAAGATGCGCTCGACAAGCCTGAATATGCGAACGGATATGTGCTCGACGGGTTTCCGCGAACTGTGGCTCAGGCCGAAGCTTTGGACCGTATTTTGGCCGCGCGCGGCCAAAAGGTGGATGCCTTCATCACCCTCGAAGTTGCCGACGAAATCCTGGTCGGTCGCCTCCTGAACAGAGGTGAAGGCCGTGCCGACGACACCGAGGACAAAATTCGCGTTCGTCTCGATGTCTACAAGAACGAGACCGCCCCTGTGATGAATTATTACAAGGACAAAGGGGCATACCATGCGGTTGACGGCGTCGGTACGATCGATGAAATCTTCGCCCGCTTGCAGGCCATCATCAAACCGTAATCAGCCAAAAAGTCTCATCAGGCTGGGAACGACCTCTGCAATGGAGGTAACATCGTATAACGCATCCGCACCGCTTCCATAGGCGATGAGTGGCACGTGGTTCTTTGTGTGGGTTTTGGTGCCCAGATCCTCGACGTTCCCATGGTCGCTGCTTATGACCAACAGGTCTTCCGGGCGCATTCCGTCGATGATGGACGACAAGAATCGGTCTATTCTGGCCAGCACATTATGGGCCATTTCATGTTCCATGGCATGTCCCGCTTTGTCGGTGAGGTAATACTCATACATCACGATGTCGTTATGGCGGGAGGACTTGAGCATCCTTTCTGCGGCTTGCTCTTCGGTTATGGCCGGAAGATCTATCCCGAGGCGTTCATTCCAAATTTCCTGCGTTATTTCGGCTGTAATTCCATGCCCTGAACGAACGTCTTCTTCGGTGTACAAGGGGATGGACTGCTGCCGACACATCAGCGTGGTCGTACTCCAACGGTCTCGTTGCGAACTGATCCGGAAAAAAATGGGCGGGTACGCATTCATGAATTGAAATGAAAGACCCTTTTGGGCTGCCCTGGAAGCGATACTGTCGCTCGCCAACATCCCCTTGGTTGAGCTGTGAGGATAGGGACCAAAATGCCTTCCTACGTGCATGGGTGCATTCTGACCGGTGAACAATGACACTTGGCCTGTTCCGCTCTGCGGCAGGCCGTCTATGCCCAGGGTGGCATCGATCGGCATGAAAACGTGCCTCGAACTGCATATCCGAGCCGCTGACCGGGTAAGCTTCTCCCTTCCGGACATTTTTTCGAAAAAAGGATACGATCCTGTGTAAAGCGGGTTGTTTACATCATCGCCACCTACGCCAATTCCATCGATAAAAACAAAGAGTACAGCCATCAACGCTCGATAATGATCGTCACCGGACCGCTGTTCACAAGCGAGACTTCCATCATGGCGCCGAATACCCCCGTCTCCACATGCAACCCGAGTGCCCTAAGTTTGTCGATCATGGCTTCATATAGAGGAACGGCAACGTCTGGCCTGGCAGCCTCAATAAAACTTGGACGCGTTCCTTTTTTTAAGTCGCCGTATAGGGTGAACTGCGACACGACCAAGACCGATCCACCTACATCTACTACTGAGCGGTTCATTTTCCCCTCCTCGTCTTCGAAAATGCGCAGTTTGGCGATCTTCTCCGCCATCCAATCCAGTTTTTCGGGAGTGTCGTCCTGATGCACGCCGAGAAGCACCAGCAGGCCCTCACGGATGCTTCCGGCAACAACACCTTCAACCTCTACCGAGGCTTTTGAAACCCTTTGTACGACAACTTTCATGTTGATAAGTGGCTCTTTCTGGCCGTTTCTCGTGTTGGTAACATGTGGATAACGCCGGGTTTTCCACAACGCACCAAGAATACTCCTCTTATCAACAATCGTCAAGGGAAAAGGGGGGCTGATTGTGGATGGGGGATATCTTGTTGATAAAATATGTGCAAAATATGTTCTTTTGTGGATAACTTACTGAAAGATTATGTAAACTATTGTCTCCCAATGGTATCTAATCCACCACTTAATCCACATTTTTGTATGGGTAGTAATATTTTTTGGGGATAAAGTAGTTATTCACATAATTGCGGCGCTGATGGTGGTGATGAATATTTATTCTTTAAATACATATACATACCATAAGAACTCCTTTTTGTGGGTAACTCAGTCTGTGGTGTTTGGTCCGATTTTATCGGGTTATTTCGTTATCTTTCGGGCAAAATAACACCGTATATGAGCTCATCACCGTTTAGTTACAAATCGTCCGGAGTGGATGTCAAAGCGGGCGAAGCCTTGGTCGACTCCATCAAGGACATGGTCAAGTCTACCCACACGCAAGGCGTTCTGGCCAACATCGGAGGATTCGGGGGCTTTTTCAAACCCGACTTCGCCGCCTACAGCAACCCGGTTCTTGTGAGCAGCACCGACGGGGTTGGGACCAAGCTCAAAGTTGCAATCAAGACGGGTGTTTATCATACCATCGGGCAAGATCTGGTCAACCATTGTGTGAACGACATAGCCGTCTGCGGGGCGGAGCCTCTTTTCTTTCTTGACTATTTTGCCACCGGAAAATTGGACCAAGCTGTAGCAAAGAAGGTCATTGAAGGCATAACGGTCGCATGCAGGGAGAACAGTTGTGCCTTGATCGGAGGAGAGACCGCCGAAATGCCCGACATCTACTCGGACGGTGAATTCGACATGGCGGGGACGATTGTAGGGGTTGTCGATCAGGACCATGTTTATGACGGAAGCAAGGTCCACAGAGGGGACGTTATTATCGGCATTGAAAGCAGCGGTCTTCACACGAACGGTTATTCGTTGGCGCGCAAAGTGTTGTTCCATCACTTCGATGTAGACTACTATTCGCCAGAGCTTGGGAAGACAATCGGTGAAGCCATGATGGCCGTGCACAGATCCTATTTGCCGCATATCAAGGAACTCAAAAAGAACCCGGGGGTCCATGCGTTTTCGCACATCACGGGAGGTGGTATTGTGGGAAACACCAAGAGGGTAGTCCCAGGAGGTATGAGTCTCAACATCCATTGGGACTCATGGACCATGCCACCACTGTTCGACATGATACGGGAACTTGGCAACGTCGACATCAACGATTTGCGCGAAGCGTTCAATCTCGGAATTGGGCTTTGCGTCATTGTTGCCCCGACATCTGCGGATTCAGCCTTTAAAACGTTGGTGTCAATGGGCGAAAAACCAATGATTATTGGAAAGGTAGAATAAGATGGCTGTTGTACACCTCTTGAAAATTGCACATGGGCGCAGCGGCGACAAGGGAAGCGGAAGCAATGTGGGGATTATTGCCCGTCATCCTCACATCTACCCATTTTTGCTCGAAAACTTGACGGCTGAGCGTGTAAAAGAACACGTAGGACCCTTGTGTAAAGGCGATGTCGTACGATATGAGCTTCCAAATCTGAACGCACTCAACTTTTTGCTCAACGACAGCCTTGACGGCGGCGGTACGGTATCCCTTAAGCTGGATGCCCAAGGCAAGACGCATGCAAGCATCGTGTTGAGGATGGAACTCGACGTACCCGATAACCTGCTTGAATTGGTCAAATAAAAAACCCCGGGCTCTCGCGAAAAAGCCCGGGGTTCAAAAAGGTTGACCCTTGATCAGAGTCGGATAGGTGCCGTTACATGCACCAAGTCCCACATGAGGTGCATGTCGGTGCCCCCTTCAGCCTCGGTGAACGAGATCGTGAACGCCTCATACATTTTTCCGGATTCCTTCACGGGTACATCGAATCGAACGACGTCTTTGCTCTCGTCATATTGGAATGCCCCCGACTGACCCAAAGCACCGTTCAGTATGATGGTCCAACTGTCCTTGTTTGGGATTGTAAATAAGGAATAAGTGCCTGCAGAGACACGAGTACCGCCAAAAGTCACATCGGTTGAAAATGTGATTTCGGTCGATTCGTTCGCTCCAGTGCGCCAAACCTTACCGTATGGCTCGAGTTCGCCGAAAATTACGCGTCCCTTTTTCAGCGGCTGGCCATAAACCACCTTCACATAGGTGTCACCAACCATGGTCCTTGATATGGCAACGGCACTGAGCCTGGGTTTGGGTGCATCGACAATTTCTTGGGCAATCACAGCCACATTGGCGCCAAGCACCAACAGTAAAGCAAGCAATGTGCAATAGATGTTTTTCATATACATTTTAGTCAGTTGATAACAGAAATACAGACCAATCTACAAATATGTAGGTCTTCAAGTTCCAAATAAACGGAAGAATCGCTCTTTATTGTACAAAAATCACACTTTCGTTACGCAATGGTTCGTAACCCACACCCACGCCAATATTGATCCTGAAGTTTGGGAAGCCGGTTACAAAACGCCACTCAATCCCAAAACTGGTCCTTGACTCATTGAACGGATCAAACCCCGATGTTCCACCGAATGGACTCACGGTATTGCTGAACAAAACAAGCCAACTGCTTTCCAAATACCATGGTATCAAGAAACTTCCCTTGTCGGGATAGATGAGTGGAATGGCATATCGTAATTGAAGATTTGTGAGATTTCTCTCCGAAAGGTAGGGAGTGTTCAAAAATTGGTTGCGGTGCAGTCCGCTGCTTCCAAAGTACAGGCCACCACCTTGTGTGAGAAGTTGGGCCCTTATTTGAAGCCCCTGGTTTTTTGAGCTCAATATCGGTGCATACAAATCCACACCGGTCCGCAAGGCTCTTCCCCTTTCCGTCAGATAGGTGTTTAAGTCGTGCCGTGCATCTGCAAACACCACGATGCCCCTGCGCGGCTGTACGTCTCTGAGCGCCTGTTCAAGGTCTTGGGCATATGCAAGGTAGCCTCTGAGGGTTTGGACGCGCCTGGGGTCACTCAGCGACTCACCGGACTCGCTGTCGATGGCTTTGATCGATCTGAACTGGATCTCCGGCCGAAACTGAATCAATGAGGTCTCAACATTTTGTTTAAATAGCCACCGAAACGGCAAGGAAATCTTTGTGCTTCTGTCGTCAATAATGGTCGACACAATCGAGTTGCCTGTGTTCAGAAAGCCAAATTGTGGTTCACTTCCCGCAGATACGATAAAGCCGGGATACACACCCGAGTACCTGTATTCAAAATTGTACCAGACCCGGTCGTTTGAGGTGCTCACATCCAAGCTGTAAGCGTGCTTTCGAAGAAGTTCCGTCGATTGCAGAGATACACCGTAGCGTGTGTCCAATAGCCCGTCCGCTTCGGCCACATATGGGCTTGCAATCCTTGGTTTAAGCCATTCCAAGCCGCCTCTGTAGGCTTTTGAGTTCCAGTTCATGGAAAGGTCCTGCAGGTGGCTCCCCAACCTGTCGCGCTCCAAATGTTCCGAAACGTCGGCTTGCCAGTATTCTCTCGGCACTTCTTTCACGGCAAAAGAATCATATGGAAGGATGCCGACCAGATACTCCTCTCCCGAGGGATACACATAGGCAACCGTGCGATTGTCAGGGCTCATCGAGGGCTCGATCATGATCGGACGACCGGAATCGAGATGGTGAACCCTACCTTCATCCACGATGTATACGTGCAGCTGAACGCCTCCCGAACGATCGACGGTGTACAGAAGACGCGTTCCATCTTGGCTCCAAGCAATGTCTAAAACCGAACCATTTAAAAAACGGATGGCAGGTAAGGCGGTTTTAAGCTCATGCTCTTTACCCAAGCTCACAAACCAGATCGCCTGCAGACCGTTCTTGTTGGCTAGGACGGCATATTGATCTGAGTGTGGCCGTTGCTGCACCTGCACAATCAAATCTGGGTGCAGGGTTAACACGCTGTCCCAAGAAGCATCGTTTTTTCGCATCCAAACGGATGACTCCCGGTAATAACCGATGGCGTCCAATTGGGAAAACGTAGCAGAGGGTGCATGCATGCGCTCTACTTCATCGACTTTTTGAACAACGCCCCCCTCAAGGCTGTATCGGTGGATCGAAGCTACCGACCGGTTCTCGTGAAAGGGGTGGGGTTCGTACAAACTGTACGTGAGCTCGTTCAACACAGGTTGATACGTGTATACAAAATCTTCTACAGTCGACGTTTTTAATAGTTTTTTAAACTCTTTGGTTCGAGTTTGATAGCGATAAAAACCTGGGGTTTCATTGTAGGAGGAGCCGTGGAAGATCACCGTTTCCGTATCCATCCAAACTGGTCGGCGCATCCTCGACCCAGTCCATCCGGTGCTGATGGAAATTTCATCCGCATGCGCATTAAGGGCGTGTTGTATCCGGGTGCTGTCGTACCAGCTGGTGAACGACCGTTTCATCTGAAGGGGGGAATCCCCCGTTTTAACCCAGTTGGCAACACCGAACCCCAAGAAGGGCCATCTCGAATGGAAGTCGATGATGTCTCGAATGGACTTCTCTCCATATGTGTCGACAAGCCACTTAGTGTATTGGTACCCGCCCATGTAATGACGCGATCCGGGGTGTGACGCTCCTGAAGGTGAGAGGGTTGTGCCTAGTCCCCAACGCTTGCTTCCATTTTCATTTCTCCAATTTGTGTCGAATTCATATAAAAATGTCGACAAATTACCTCTTCCTCCGTCTATCCCGACCGAGCTCTCATGGTAGACTGCGATGCCCTCTAGAAATCCCGAGTGGGCAAAGGTGTTGAGACCGCGCCCGATATCGGGCGACAACAAAGAGAATGCCCACGACAAACCCGGTGCCGGCATCACGTTCATGTGTTGTGCATGCACAAGCTCGTGCGGAAGAACCGTTTCTAACCAACCTCCGGTGCGAGGGCTCAAATTTTTCCCTTTGATGGGGGCGACTTCAATTTCACTGCGGAAGAGAAGGGGGGAAACATACCCGTTGGAGCGGTCGTTGTAGTCGTTCAATATGACCGGAAACCGATTGAGGGTGCCCCCGGTGAGTTTCGAGGTGAGCATGTAGTGCGACTCGAGAATCCTGCCCGTAGCTCGTGCCAGGGAGTCTTGTCCCTTGCTGTACAGCACCCGGAAGTGCGGTGTTTCCATCTGCATCCAGCGCTGGGCTGGGCGGTATATCTGAGCGGTGGAAGCATTTACCACAAACAGGCAAATGAAAAGAATAAGAGGTAGAATTCGATGCATCATCACGATAAATACGAAATCGCCCCGTACCCCGCAATATCCGGCGATCTTACAGCTTGTCGGTGATGCAACCCTCCGATGCGCTCGAAACGGATCGGATGTACTTGAGCAAGACACCCTGTGTCGCCTTGGGCGGCGGGCTTTGCCAACGGGAGCGTCTTTCCTCAATGACGGTTTCGTCGAGCTCCACTTCCAACCGGTTCTTGTCTGCGTCGATCGAGATGATGTCGCCGTCTTGAATAAGGGCGATCGTGCCACCCGTCTGGGCCTCAGGGGTCACATGGCCAACCACAAAGCCATGGGAACCGCCCGAAAAGCGTCCGTCCGTAATGAGCGCAACGGTCTTGCCGAGTCCGGCCCCCATGATGGCAGACGTAATGGTGAGCATTTCGCGCATACCTGGTCCGCCTTTGGGCCCTTCATACCGAATCACGACGACCATGCCGTCTTTGACACGTCCCTCTTCTATTCCGATCAGCGCCTCTTCCTCCGAATCGAAAACGATTGCAGGACCACTGAAATGAAGTCCTTCCTTGCCGGTTATTTTCGCCACGGCTCCTTCGGATGCCAGGTTTCCGTATAAGATCTGGATGTGGCCCGTCTGCTTCAACGGGGACGAAAGTGGCATCACGATGGTTTGGTTCGAGTCCAACCCGGGGAGCTCGTCCAAGTTTTCGGCCAATGTCTTTCCCGTGACGGTCATGCAGTCGCCATGCAGCAGCCCCTCCCGAAGCAGCATCTTTTGAACGGCGGGCACGCCACCGGCTTCGTAGAGATCCTCCATCACATAGTTGCCACTTGGCTTCAGGTCGGCGATGTAGGGTGTTCTGTCGCTGATGCGTTGGAAATCGTTTATGGTTAAATTAATGCCGACCGAATGCGCCATCGCAATCAGATGCAAAACGGCGTTCGTCGAACCGCCAAGCGCTATGACGACTGTGATCGCATTCTCAAAGGCCTTCATGGTCATGATGTCCCTAGGTTTCAGGTCCATCTCGAGCAGTCTGAGTATGATCTTTCCTGCTTGATGGCATTCTTCCACTTTTTTGGGATGTGTGGCAGGGATGGAGCTTGAGTATGGCGTCGACATACCCAAGGTTTCGATGGCCGAAGCCATCGTGTTGGCCGTATACATGCCCCCGCAGGCACCGGCGCCCGGACAGGCGTGCATCAAGAGCTCGTCGAGTGCGTTTTCATCGATCTTTTTCGAGACGTATTCGCCGTAGGCTTCGAACGCTGAGACGATGTCCAATTTTTTTGCCCCCAGCAAACCTGGCTTGATGGTGCCCCCATAGATCATGAGCGACGGGCGGTTGAGGCGACCCATCGCGATGAGGGAACCCGGCATATTCTTGTCGCACCCGGGCAAAGATATGTTAGCGTCGTACCATTGGGCACCCATCACCGTTTCGATGGAGTCGGCAATGAGGTCACGGGAGGGCAGAGAATATTTCATGCCGGCGGTGCCCATCGAAATACCGTCGCTCACACCGATCGTGTGGAAGATGTAACCGACCAGGCCGGCTGCTTCAACCCCCTTTTTTACCTCCGAGGCAAGGTCGTTCAGATGCATGTTGCACGGGTTGCCCTGCCATCCCATGCTGGCGATGCCGATCTGTGCCTTGCCCAGATCTTCGGGCTTCAAGCCCGTTGCGTAGAGCATGGCTCTTGATCCGGCCTGCGAACGTTTTTGGGTGAGGGTGCTGCTGTAGGTATTCAGTTGCTTAGACATCAAGGAATCCTGGCGCATAAAGGGTTAAAAAGGGCCATAAAGGCATGAAACATGGGGTAAAGTACATATTCCGCCGAATAAAATGGAAACAATCGTGGGATGTAATCAACGCCAAAGTCTCCGTATATTTGCAGACTGTCGTCTAATTCATCACAAAAGCGCTTACATGAAATTACCTTTCGCCCTTGCCAAACGGTTTGTTGCCGGTGAGACTTTCAAGGCAGCCATCCCAAAAGTGAAGGAACTGAACGATAAAGGCATCAAGGTCAGTCTCGACTTACTGGGTGAAAACGTAAAGGACCGCAAAACAGCCGACCAAACCACCATTGAGTACATCGATCTCCTCAAGGGCATCCGCGACATGGGGCTCGATTCGAACATCTCCATCAAGCTCACCATGATCGGCCTGGACATTGACGAGTCGTACTGCGTCGACAACCTGTACGCCCTGCTCGATGGTGCGAAACAGAACGGCCAGTTCATACGCCTGGACATGGAGGGGTCCCCATACACCCAGCGTACCATCGACATCCTGAAAAATGCCCACAAGGAATATCCAGGACACGTCGGCACGGTAATACAGGCCATGTTGCACAGGACTCGCAACGACATTCCCGACCTTGCAGCGATGGGGGCAGACATTCGTCTATGCAAGGGAGCCTACAAGGAGCCTGGGAATGTCGCCATCCAGCAGATGCCCGAGATTCGCGAGGCATTTAAGTCCTATGCAAAGCAACTGTTGGGGGTTACGCCGTATCCGAGAATGGCGACACATGACGACGAGCTCGTGAAATTCGTGCTCGACTACACGAACGAGCAGGGTATCTCAAAGGACCGCTTTGAGATGCAGATGCTGTACGGACTACGCCAGAGCACGTGCGAGGAAATGGCTTCGAATGGGTACAACGTGCGCGTTTATGTACCTTACGGAACCATGTGGTTTCCCTATTTCTCCCGCCGTTTGCGCGAAAGGAAAGAAAATGTCTGGTTTGTCGTATCCAACCTGTTCCGTAAGTAGGCAATCATGACAAAGGGGAGGTTCATACCGCCCCTGCTCGCCTTCATCGCGGGAACGCTCATGCTGTTGTTCCCATTGGTTCGCGACTTCCACGTCGAGTCGGCATCCGTCGCAACCGCCCTCGGCACCCTGCTTGCCACGTGGCGCTTCACAAACCCGAAAGAGACCGGGTATGCATCTCCATGGCCCATGCTTGGCCTGACGATGGCTGCCTTTGCAGCTCCCATCTTCGGCCGGGCAGTGTTCACATCCTGTTTGTCGCTCGACGGACTCCTCTATTGGGCAACGTACCCAACCACGGCTCTCCTGTTCGGCGCGGCGGTAGGATCCTTCTTCCGTTCCTGGAACATCCGACACCCCCGGGTGCCCGCACTCCTGCTCCTCTTGTGGATTGCCCTGGGTGTGTGGCTCGTCGAATTCTACACACTGCCCCAAGTTCGCTTCTTCAACCATGTCTGGGGGCATTTTCCGGGCCCCGTATATGATGAGGAGGTGCTGTTTACGTACGCAAGCGTACACTTCAGGTTTATCACGCTGTTGTGGGCTGGTGCCCTTTGGCTGCTGTCGCAGCGCCCGCTTCGCGATTGGGCAAAGTGGATACTTTTGGCCACAATTGCCCTGTTGGTTATGTCATATCTGAGGATGACATCCCACGACATCGTGACACCGCGCAGCCATATCCAAGAGGTGTTCGGTGGCGAATTCAGGACGAAGCACTTTACGGTCTATTACGACACGCTGGCATATACGCCATCTGAAATTGAGTCATGGGCCCGCCTGCACGAGATATACCGGTCGCATATACTGGAGACGCTCGAGCTGGACCCAACCGATAACATGCTTCACACCGAGAGCTATCTGTATCGGCATGTGTGGCAAAAGAAACAGCTGACCGGTGCCAAGTACACGAGTTATGTCCCTGTCTGGAACAGGATCGACCAGACCCATATTGCCAAAGAGGCACTTGAGGGAACATTGCACCACGAATTGGTGCATGTGGCCGCAAAATCTTTCGGGAACAGCCTGTTCAATGCCAGCTGGAGCTTCGGCCTAATCGAGGGCATTGCGGTGGCGGTGGTGCCCGACATGTCGGAGGTGTCAACCATCGACCAGATCGTTGCAGCCTCGCCAAACCGTCCCGATGCCGAAACCCTGGAGGCGTCGCTCTCGATCAGCGGATTCTACTCAGGCAGGGGTGGGGTCAATTACACGACCGCAGGCTCCTTTGTGAGGTGGTTGATGAGCGAGTATCCTGTCGACGACTTGAAAGAAGCCTATCGAACGGGTGCGTTTGATCACTACGGAGTACCCTTCGAATTGCTTGTGGAGGCTTGGGGCGCCATGATCGACACCATTGAGGTCGATTCGACCGACCTGTTGACCAACGAACGAGTCTTTGGCAGGCTCAGCTTGTTCGAGCTCGACTGTCCGAGGCATGTAACCCCACTGTACAGGGCCTACGACCGGTCAAAAAACCTGCTCATGGAGGGCGACACGCTTTCTGCCGCCAATTTTGCAGCAAAAGCACTTTCGTACGACCCTGCCAGCACGCGACTCTGGCAAGATGCAGCCAGGTTGTGGCTCATGGCCCAGAGACCAGAAACCGTGCTTACGATGGATGCCGATTCGATGGAGGTTGTGCCATTAAAACGAATCTATCGAGCAGATGCACAGTTCATGATGGGCGATACGATCGCTGCCTGGCAGATAGTGTCAGACCTTCTTTCAGACAGCCTCTCACCATCGATCGAGAGGGCCGTTGAGCGGAGAATAGACCGAGACGGGTGGAACTCTTGGTTGGCCATCCAGTATAAAACACCGCTTCATTGGCCAGCCATCGACGAGGCAAGCCCCCCCATCATTCAGGCATTAATCTCAAGGGGAGGTCTTATAGGCCGAGTGGCAATTCCCAACCACGTCGATAAATGGTTGCCTGTCGACGAGCTGGACTACAGTACACTCGAGCGAATTACCCTTCAGCTCCATCTTGCAAATCGTTCGACCGAAGCCCGTTGGATTCTCGATCAGATTCCTACGACGTCCCTTCGTCAGAGAGAGGTTGAACGCCAGGAGCTGTTATATCGAATGACTCGGTAGATTGTTGATCCTCGTTTTGTGTTTCGCCAATCGAAGCTACGTTCCGCTTTGTGTTGATTCCATCCATGAACCAACCCCTGAATTCGGACTGCTGCTCAACACCCAGGTAAGAAATACCATACACAAGATTCTTCGACACGCTTGCCAAAGTCACCGAATACGACCACAGATCGCGACGATGCAAAAGTGGGTTCCATTTGAACTCGGTAGCCTGCACGCGATTGCGTTTAATGGCGACGCTGGTCCTGCCGATCGACCGCGTACGAAGCAACAGCTTGTCGCCCGACAGCATATAGCCCGCCGTACGGTACTGTGCCATTCCGAGCAAGACCGAAACAGGCAGCAATAATACGGAAATCCACCCATACGGAATCAACCACCAGGCCAACGCCACGATCACGGCAACCGGACGAATTAAACGGAGCACATAGCGCCATTGGGCGCGGCTGGGAGGAGTGGTGAGTTCGTGATGGTCAAGTTCCAGTTCCGGCAAAAGTTCGGACAGGACACGGTTGACCTCGTCAACATGGATGTACGGTGCGATAATGCAGGAGCTTTGCTGCTTTTCGTCGCCCTGGCCCGCCGATTCCACATATAGGGCGCCATATCCAAACGGCTGGCGCAGGATGCCCTCCGAAAAACGAACGGCCTGAACCCTGTTGAAGGGGATGGAAACTTGTTTCGTTTTCAGGAGCCCGTACCGCACCACTAACTCCTTCTCCTTCCGTACCAGCGTGAAGTTGAAATAGGTCACAATGGTGCCCAATATGGCGAGAAGCCAAGTCCCGACGATCGCTGTGACGGCAATAAGGAGGGTTGAGTTTGCCAGAAACGGTGCCCATTGGTCAAAGGCGCGCATGATGGCGTCGATGTCGATCATGTCGTCGAACTGGCTGAACACGGTAAACACAACCGAGAGAATTACACCGATTTGACCGGACGTTGCTCCGGCCGCCAACAATTGATTCATGGTGATGGCGTATACCTCGGGCAGATCCTGTGCTGCCGAACGTGGACTCGCGCCATCTTCGGCGATCGATTCTCCCCTCAGGGTTTCGACGATCAAGCGCGCCTCTTCATTGGTTATTGCCGTCAAGTCCACCGCGGCCTCGTTGTTGCCCGCTGTCAGTACCTTGACCGACACCAGACCAAATATCCGTTGCACGACTCCTGCCGTGATGTCTACACTTTGAACCCTGTTCTTGGGCACGGTCACCTTTTTCCGTACGAACAGGCCTTCGTTCACCTTCAGGGTCGTTCCTTCGATGTGGTAGGTGAACCGAAACCAGCGGCCGATCCCAGCCACAAAGGGAATGATCAGCATCAGACCGAACAGCCACTCATACTGATTGCCGCCCCTGCCAAAGAAATAGATGAGCACCAGCGGAACGATGAACTCACGCAAAGCCGCGATCAAACCTGAGATTGCAGCCACAGGGTGCATTCTTTTGGGTTCAGACATCGACATCATGCAGATGGGCCTGTTCAGCGATATGATTTCGCAAAAGCTCTGCCTCACCCTCGGGAAGGGCAGGAATCGAATGGTCGCCACCTGCTGTCGATATGCTCAGATTCATGAGTCCGTACGATCGCATGATGGGCCCGTGGCTGGTGTCGACGAGCTGAACGCGAGAAAAGGGGATCACAACCTCACGCTTGAAGAAGATGCCGTACTTCATCAGGATGTAATTTTGGTCAAGCATGTACATCCAATATTTCCAACGCAGTGCCGGTAGCCACCAGGCAAACAGGAACAGGGCTACGGCAACGACGGCAAAAGCCAAGGCCATCATCCACAGGGGATTTTCGAAGTTCCACCAGTTGAATGCCACGATGTACACCGGGGTCAAATAGACAGGGAGCCAGAAAAAGCCGTTCATACGCCAAACTTGGATGGCGTTAATATCGATGGGACGAAGCTCACCTGTCGCCAGTTCGGGTTGGGTAGTCGTTTCGAGATCTTCCATGTGTGTGCTCGGTTCAGGCAAATCGGTCGGCGAGGCGGTTGATGAGGTAGCCACTTTCGTGCAGTGCCTGTGGGGCAAAATCACCGAAAAAGTGCGTGATATCAGAAAAGACCTTTACGAATTGTTCCTTGTCTCCGTTTACGACCATTTCAGCCAAATAGTTATGGTGCTGCCTGAACGACTCAAGCAAGTCGATGCGCTCGGCATTAGCGAACACAATGTCGGCGTACAGCTCAGGATCCTGGGCAAAGATTCGTCCGGTCATCATCAGCTCCGCCCTGTAAATAGGACTCGAAAAGTCGATCATATCTTCCGGCTTCAGATCGTATTTCTGCATGAATGAACCGTGAAGCAGTGCCACAAAATGTCGCAGACCCTGAATAAGGTGCATTGCATGGTCGTGCTTGGCCGGATCGACGTATTTGACCCTTAGCCCCCAAAGCTCAAACTGCTCGAGGAACCACGATCCCGCGGTGGCATCCCGTCCTTCGCATACCAACATGAGCTGCCGCGACAAGTTGGCCACGTCGGGTCCATGCATGGGGTGCAACCCAATGACCGGTCCATCCCAAACGGACAACATGTGCTTCAGTACGGTTGCCTTGTTGCTCGTAAAGTCAGTCAATACGGTACCCGGCTTCAAATGGGGCACCAACCTCGATATCACGTCCTCAGTGATATGGATGGGCACCGTAACCACAACCAAGTCAACGCCGTCGGTAAGCTCAGCAACTTTGTGCCAGTCGTTTTTGTCGAGGGTCCTCACGTGATAGCCCGATGCTGACGATATGCGTCCATAGAGTGACCCCATCCCGCCCGAACCTCCCACATAAAGGATGGTCTTCTCTTCGGTGGTTGCTTTTGGGAAATTGGACATCGACTGGCTGGCGCGCGACGAGCTCATGATCATGCGCAGGAAGTCCTCGGCCCAGTCGGCATCCAAACCGTGGTCCTCCGCTTTTTGCCTGAACGAGTCGATCTTTTCCCTTTCCCGATTGGGCACATAGATTGGCAACGTGTTCTTCACCTTCGTCTCCAGAACGTCGAGCACGATCTCTTTGCGCTCCTTCAGCAAATCCAGGATCTTGTCGTCGATGGCATCGATTTTTTCTCGGTGTTCTTGCAGGAAACGTTGAATATGGGGCATCACTTTAATCGTTTTGGTGTTATTATGTAAATATCGCCAATTAAGGAATGCTATACACATCTCAATGTTGTGGACGGGCTTCGTAATTCCCTAGTCTCTATGTCATCATTTAAACTTGAGTCGCCATATAAACCGGCGGGTGACCAGCCACAGGCCATTAGAGAGCTGGTGGGTGGACTCAACTCAGGAGTTCAGTTTCAGACGCTTCTCGGTATTACGGGGTCGGGTAAAACACGGACCATCGCTTCCGTCATTGAGCAGGTCGACCGGCCCACGCTGGTCATGAGTCACAACAAGACGCTCGCCGCCCAACTTTTCAGGGAATTCAGCGACTTTTTTCCGAACAATTGCGTCGAGTTCTTCATTTCCTACTACGATTACTATCAGCCCGAAGCGTACATGGTGAGCCAGGACAAGTATATCGAGAAGGATCTGTCGATCAACGACGAGATTCAGCGCCTTCGTCTCCGGGCCACGTCGTCATTGTTGTCGGGACGCAGAGACGTGATCATCGTGTCGTCGGTGAGCTGCATATACGGCATCGGGTCACCGCTTGAGTACGCGCAGATGATCATTCCGCTCAAGGTTGGGAAGGTGATATCCCGAAATACGCTTCTGTACGACTTGGTGGAGCTCCATTATTCGCGAAACGACATTGAATTCACGCGATCCAAGTTTAGGGTTCGCGGCGATGTAGTCGATGTCATTCCGGCTTACGAGGACAATGCGCTCCGAATCACTTTTTGGGGCGACGAGATCGAAAAGCTCGAGATCATCGAGCCGATGAGCGGCAGCCTGATCGAGTCAGTCGACGAGTACACCATTTACCCGGCCAGCCATTATGTGACGACGAAAGACCGACTCACAGAGGCGGTGAACAAGATCCGCGACGAGCTCGACTGGCGCATCGGCGTGTTGGAGGAGGACGAAAAGTACCTCGAGGCAAAACGGCTTGAACAGCGAACCCTGTTCGATCTTGAAATGATACAGGAGATCGGTTACTGTTCAGGCATCGAAAACTACTCGAGATACCTTGCTAACCGCGAACCGGGTCAGCGGCCGTACTGCCTTTTAGACTATTTCCCCGAGGACTTTCTCATCGTAGTGGACGAGAGCCATCAAACGATACCGCAAATCAGCGCGATGTACGGCGGCGACCGCTCGAGGAAGATTGCTTTGGTGGAGCACGGTTTCAGGCTGCCTTCGGCCCTCGACAACCGTCCGCTTACCTTCGCAGAGTGGGAGTCGATGGCAACCCAGTGCATCTTTGTGTCGGCAACCCCCGCCGACTACGAGCTCGAGAAAAGCCAGGGTGTTGTAGTAGAACAGATCATTCGTCCAACGGGTCTGATGGAGCCAGAAATCGAAATCAGGCCCATCAAGAACCAGATCGACGATTTGATCGAGGAAATTCGGTTACGAGTGCCCCGCAAGGAACGCGTGCTTGTCATGGCTTTGACGAAGCGGCTCAGCGAGGAGATATCAGAATACCTCAAAAACCTGGGCATCCGTGCGGCTTACATGCACAGCGAGCTCGACGCCATCGAGCGCATCGAGGTTCTGTACCGATTCAGAAGGGGTGACTTCGATGTCCTGGTGGGCATTAACTTGCTCAGGGAGGGTATCGACATCCCCGAGTTGACTCTTGTGGCCATCTTGGATGCCGACAAAGAGGGCTTTCTCCGATCCGACACCTCGTTGTTCCAAATTGCCGGCAGGGCCGCCCGAAACGCCGGCGGAAAGGTCATATTCTATGCCGACAAGCATACCGACAGCATCAAACGGGTGATCGCAGAAACGGAACGGCGACGCACCATTCAGCAGGAGTACAACGAAAAGCACGGCATAACACCGCAGACCGTCACAAAAGAGCTGAAGATGATGGTGGATCCGTCGCTGATATCCAACAAAACCATCGACTTGGATGCACCATTTTCATACGACGCCATCCCTGTCGACGAAATCAAGGTCAGCGACGGCATCATACATTACAAGCCCTCTCCGGCCATGAAGGAGGTTGTTTTCCAAGACAAATCTGACTTTCTTGATTTCCTCAGGGAATCGATGCGAACTGCCGCCAAGAATCTCGAGTACGAAGAGGCTGCGCGCATCCGAGACCAAATCGCTAACCTCGAAAAGGAAATGGGTTAAAAAGGTTCCATGCCATGATCGAGCAGAGTATCACCTATATCAAGAACCTTATTAAGGATCCGAGGGTGGCCTCTGTTACTCCCACCTCAGCCCATGCGATCGAGAAAATGCTCCGGGGGATCGACTTCAGTCAGATCGACACCCTGGTTGAGTATGGACCTGGCGATGGTGTCATCACCAGAGAACTGTTGAAGCGGCTCAAACCAAGTGCTCGTCTTTTTGCAATTGAAATTAACGAACCGTTTGCACGGGAGTTGGCTGGGATGGAGGACGACAGGCTCACCGTCGTTCACGGCACAGCCGAAAGCGTTCACAAAATCTTGGAGGAACATGGGATTGAACAGGTCGACATGGTGCTCTCGGGCATTCCGTTCTCGCTGATCAAATATCGAACCAGGGTGAACATCATATCGGAAACAAGGGGGATCCTAAAGCCAAGCGGACTTTTCCTCGTCTATCAGGCAAGTATCCAGATCAACGGACTCCTCAAGAAATACTTTAAAGATGTCGATGTGCAGTATGCGTGGAAAAACATTCCGCCACTCGTCATTTTTCGGGCGACGGGTCATCCTCATCATCCAGCCCGTCCGCCGAGACAGAAGGAGAGATAGAGGCGCACAGTCGAATCAGGCGCTTCTGGTCTTTATTGGGCAACGGATCGAAGATGTTGACATAGATGTCGATAAAAGACGGATAAATCGACATAAAAACATCATATCCCTCAGATGTCATGCTTATTTTCCGTTGCCTTCCGTCCGCGCCCGAACGCTCCTGGCGCACATAACCGGCTTTCGCCAGGTTGCGTACGACCATGGTGATGTTACCGCCCGAACGACCGATAATCTCGCCGATCGACTTCTGGATAAGGGGTCCGTTGTGCGCCAACGACTCCATGACCAAAAATTGGCTGAGGGTCAAATTTGCACCACTTAAAAGTGCGAGCGATGCGGCCTCCAACTGGTCGGATGTCGACCGAAGCGTATGGAACAACCGGATTGCTCGCGACTCTTTTTTCTGCGGATTTTTCGATTTTGCCATGGTGCCTGCAATAACGCAGTTAGATGGCTAATCTGCAATATTGACGAATATTAAAATCGGTCGGTATTGTAGGTGCACGTAACGGGAGCGTGGTCAGACACAACCAAATCTGTCTCGATTTGGGCCTGCACTATCGAGGGTGCAAGAGCGTCGCTGGCCAGATGGTAGTCAATTCTCCAGCCCTTGTTGTTGCCACGCGAGCCAGCCCGAAAACTCCACCAGCTGTACACGTCTTTGAGATCCGGGTTCGCGTGACGGAAAACGTCGACGAATCCGGCCTCGAGGAATTTGCTGAACCATTCGCGCTCCTCGGGCAGAAATCCAGATGTGTTTTTATTTGAGACAGGATTGTGGATGTCGACGTCTCTGTGTGCGATGTTGATGTCGCCGGCAAAGATCACATGCTTTCCCCTATCACGGAAGCTTTGTGCGAAGTCCATGAACACATCCAAAAAGCGGTATTTCACATCTTGCCGAATGTCCCCCGTCGTACCGCTTGGCGCATACACCGAACAGATGCACCAGGAGCCGAAATCTGCGGTCAAAATCCTTCCTTCACTGTCCACCCAGTCCACACCCATGCCATATGTGACCGACTCAGGCTTGATTTTTGACATGATCCCCACACCGGAATACCCTTTTTTTTCTGCTGGATGGTAGTACTGGTGATATTCAAGCGAGCGAACCTCGCCAGGCACGTCGGCTTCCAACGCCTTCAGCTCTTGAAAGCAGATGATGTCGTGGTCTTTCCTGCCGATCCAGTCGGCTAGTCCCTTCGAAGTGGCCGACCGGATGCCGTTCACGTTCACCGACGAAATCGTGATGTTCGGCATCAGCTTGTGATTCGTGCGAAACGACGCTTTCCTACTTTCAGGACAACGGATGTTTCGCCATTG
>CAYZWQ010000011.1:26347-29408 GCA_964481355.1 uncultured Chitinophagales bacterium | reverse complement strand
TGCATTCCACTCCGACCATTGGCCGAACTCTGCTCCCATGAAGAGGAGCTTTTTACCAGGGTGAGCATATTTATACGCATACAGAAGGCGCAAGTTGGCATATCGCTGCCAATCGTCGCCGGGCATTTTGGTCAACATCGCCTTTTTGAGATGCACCACCTCGTCGTGCGAAAACGGAAGCACGAAGTTTTCGCTGAAGGCATACATCATCGAGAAGGTGAGCTTGTTGTGGTGATATTTCCGGTAAACAGGGTCCTTTTGGATGTATTCGAGCGTGTCGTTCATCCAACCCATGTTCCATTTGTAGTCGAATCCAAGTCCTCCGATGTAGGTTGGCTTCGACACCATCGGCCATGAGGTCGACTCCTCGGCCATGGTCACGACACCCGGGTACTCTTGGTGCACCACTTCATTGAAACGCTTGATGAACTGGATGGCCTCCAGGTTTTCGCGGCCGCCGTACTTGTTTGGAATCCACTCGCCATCTTTGCGGGAATAGTCGAGGTAGAGCATGGATGCGACCGCGTCTACGCGGAGCCCGTCGATATGGAACTCCTCACACCAGTAGTTGGCATTCGAGATCAGAAAGTTCATGACCTCGTTCCGGCCAAAATTGAAGATCATGGTGCCCCAGTCGCGATGCTCGCCCTGTCTGGGGTCGGCATGTTCGTAAAAATGGGTTCCGTCGAACATGCGAAGACCATGGGCATCTTTAGCGAAGTGTGCAGGGACCCAGTCGAGCAGGACACCAATTCCGGCATTGTGGCATTGGTCGACAAAGAAACGGAAGTCGTCCGCACTTCCGAAGCGGCTCGTAGGCGCATAGTATCCGGTGGTCTGATAGCCCCAAGATGGGTCGTAGGGATGCTCTGCGACGGGTAACAGTTCGATGTGTGTGTATCCCATGTCGGCAACATAGGGTATGAGCTGCTCCGCAAGCTCTCGGTAGCTTAGGTATGGAGGGTCGTTTGCACTCCTTCGCCAAGAGCCAAGATGAACCTCATAGATGGAAATGGGGGCATCAAGCGCCTGACGATCGGCCCTGCTCTCCATCCATTGCCGGTCGGACCATTGGTGCGACGACGTCGTTACAACGGATGCCGTTTGCGGCCTAAGTTCGGATGCCGAGGCAAACGGGTCGGCTTTTACAAATGGGGTGCCTGTAAACGGAGAGGCAATTTCATACTTGTATACATCCCCCTCCGTAATTCCCGGAATAAAAATCTCCCATATGCCCTGGTCAAAATAGCGTCTCATGCAGTGGACCCTGCCGTCCCAGTTGTTGAAGGACCCGACAACACTCACACGCGAGGCGCTGGGAGCCGATACGACAAAATGGGTGCCCTCAACTCCGTCAATCGTCCTTTTGTGGGCTCCCATGAACTTCCAGGCTTTGTAATGACTTCCCTCACCCCACAGATGCAGGTCGAATTCGGAGACAAGGAGTCCAAATGAATAAGGGTCGCGGCTCTGGTGTACCGATCCGTCGCCATAGGTTACCGACAACTCGTAATCTGTTGATCGTTCACCCTTCCGTTTGAGTTCGAAGAGGCCTCGATCGCCGACCGGCATCATCGGGAAGGATGTTCCGTTCAACACGACCACCGCCTTTACCGCACCGGGTTTGAAAGCACGGAACACGACCTCCCCTGTTCGTACAGGCTGACAACCCAGAACGGAGAACGGGTCGGGATGGCTTCCGCGCTCGAGCGCTTCGATATCCCATTTGCCCAACAGTGGTGTTTTCACAGATTCGGTGAGGTTAAATTTAGAGCAGCTGCGATGTGCGACCATCGGGCTGACGATCGTCAAATCACGTTTTCAATGTGTATCTTTACATGTGGACGTAACTAGAAACATAGCCAAACGGTACCTTTTTTCAAAAAAACGGGTGTCCCTGATATCCGTGCTTACCATCATCAGTATAGCTGGTGTGACCGTTGGAACCGCTTTGTTGATTATTATTCTATCGGTTTTCAACGGTTTTTTTGATGTGATACAATCGCTTTTAAGAACCTACGATCCCGACATCCGAATCCAATCGAGTGCTTCACCGTCGTTTTTCGCCGACAGCACCTGGTTGTCTGGCTTCGACGACATTCCGGAAGTGAGGGGTATTACCCGTTACGTTGAAGGGAAAGGGTTGATTGCCTATGAGGGAAGCCGCGACAAGGTGGTCATCGTAAAGGGCATCGAAACGTCGTCGTATTTCCCACTGGTTGAGCAGCAGAATGCCGGCAATTTGGTCATTCCCCGTTTGTCGGTTGTCGATCGGCAACCCGGCATTTTGATTGGAAACGACCTCCGTTCCCAACTGAACGTAGTTCCCGGCGACAGGATCGCCCTATTGAGTCCGGAGGGCATGCGCAGGTCGTTGACGCAGTTCTCAGGACCCCGTTTTTATGGCTTTCAGGTCAGAGGCACCTACCAACTCGCGTCTGTGTACGACGGATCCATCGTGTTCGTCGAGCTGGAGGCGGCACAACGGTTGTTCAACTTGAGGGCGTCAGTGAGCGGGGTCGATATACGGCTCGAATCACCCGATCAGGCAAATTCTGTGAAGGCCTTGCTGGAGCAGCGGCTTGGGGATGATTTTGAGGTCAAGACGTGGTACGATCTGCAAAAACCGCTCTATGACATCATGTATCTGGAAAAATGGGCCGCATATGTGATATTAAGCCTCATCATCGCCGTTGCGGTTCTGAATATCGTAGGCTCGCTCACCATGATCGTCATCCAAAAGCAGCGCGATATCGGCATCCTCATGAGCATGGGTTTCACACCCGGTCATATTAGGTCGATCTTCTTGTATCAAGGACTCTACATCGGTCTTATAGGCAGCGTGGTTGGCGGTAGCTTGGGATTCGCCGTCTGTTACCTTCAGGACACGTTTGGACTCGTAAAACTGTCGGGTTCGGCAGCTTTTCTCATTGACGCCTATCCAGTTTTAATGAGCTGGACAGATATCGCAGCCGTGTTGGCCGTAACTATGTCTCTATGTCTCGTGGCCTCGCTTTATCCGGCTCGCCGCGCTGCCAAGGTCGAGCCCTCGACTGCCGTC
>CAYZWQ010000011.1:1574-26337 GCA_964481355.1 uncultured Chitinophagales bacterium | reverse complement strand
CTACTCGTTGTAGGTATCGGGCAAGTCGTTTTCGTACAGTACGATATCGCCTGGCTGCAACCAATTTTTTAGATCGTTGTTCGCCTCGAAAAGAGTCCGCACGGTGATGATGTTTGACTCATCGGCGCCGGCGCTTAGTATGCCTTCCTTGATCGGACGGCTTCGTTCGGGTCCGACCAAGTAGATTCGATCCAGGTTTGCCTTTCCGATTGCAACGCCAAAATCGTAGTTGGCTTTCTCCTCAAGGTCGCCCAACTCCACCATGCCGGGTGTGATGATGACGCAGCGACCTCCGCTGAACTGCGACAAAATGTCGACCGCATTGGCGGCACCCACCGGATTGGAGTTGAACGCGTCGTCGATCACGACGATCGATCCTTGCCTCTTAAGTTCCAATCGGTGCTCTACGGGCTCCATTTCGCTGATCGCAAGCAGCATGGTTGGCAACCGCATTCCAAGATGTAGCCCTACAGCGATTCCCTGCAGGATGTTCGAAACATTGTGCGCACCCAAGAGTTGCGTTTGTGCCGTCCCAGTCGTTCCGTCGGGCATGATCACCGTGAAAGAGCAGCCGTTTTCGTCGTAACGTATGTCTTCTGCTCGAATCTCGCCCGACTTGAGACCCGTTGTGGTATACACCACATCGGTGCGCTCCTTCATTCGCATCACGTTTGCGTCGTCTGCGTTCAGAACTACGAGACCATGTGGCCTTATGCGCCGCGCCAGGGCGCCCTTCGTGTCACGAATGGCGTCGATGGAGCCGAACGTCTCAAGATGGGCAACTCCGACATTCGTGATGACGCTGATATCGGGTGTGGCAATATCGCACAGCTCCTCAATATTGCCTGGATAACGTGCACCCATCTCTAATATGAGCAACTCATGGGAGGCGTCGAGGTCTTCGTTGATCACCTTGGTAATGCCCATCGGCGTATTGTAGCTTCCGGGCGTGAAACAGACGTTGAACCGCTGCTTCAGGATGTCTCGAAGGATGAATTTGGTGCTTGTTTTGCCGTAGCTGCCCGTGATGGCGACAACCTTGACGTGACTCAGTCGGCCGAGTTTTTCCTTTGCCGACCGGATGAAACCCTTTTGGATGTGGTCTTCGACAGGTTGTAACAACAACGAAGCTGGAAATACCCAATAGGGAACCAACATGTCGGCGAAGACCCAAATGAGAGCCACGAAATAAATGTTAAAAAGGAACTCCGAAGGCATGAAGGTTATCCAAGTGCCAATTGTGGGGGGTACCATGATCAGCAACAGGGATACAACGCTTAGCCGTATCATTCGGGGTGTAAACGTGAGCGGCTTCTTCGATTGAGAACGTCGATACCTTTTGTCGAATGCGTACCAGAAAAGCACCAACAGGAACAAGATGATCGTGGCTGCCGTTGGCGTGATGGCCTCGCGTTGCCATATCATGACCACCACGACAAAATTCATCAGGGTCTTTGTCGTCGTGTGCACATAAGTACTGAAATTGTGCTTTATCCAGACGAGGTACTCATTCCTTTTGTACCCCTTCTGCTGAAATATTTGCAGGAAGAAGAGCCCGCGCGACACAATGTGCCGTGCCATGATGTAGATGAAGAGAACCGACAGCAGGTCTATGATGAAATAATACCAGTTGAGCGGAATCAATGGCGGCGCAGGTTACTTGAAATACGACTGGGTCTGTCGAAAATATAAGAAGAAATCGAACCAAGGCATCGGGGCATCGGGGCATCGAGGCTGCTTACAGCTTTGTCGGCGTGCATGCTCCAACGAATCAATGATCCGACGATCCGACGATCCGATGCTCCGATGTCATTTATTTGGCTTCAAACCGAAACCTATACCCCGCCTGAAGACGATTGAACTTGAAAAGGTTCATATTGAGGTATTCGACGAAAACCGCGTTGTTCTTACCTACGGGCTTTTCGGCACCCATGAGCAGGTTCAATGTGCCTTGAACACCCTTCACGCCGCCCGGTGGATCCCTGAATCCCAACAACCCCAATCCGAAGCCTGCGTAGGGCCTCCACGGATCAACAGAGTCGATACGGATGTCGGTGAGCACGTTCACATTGATGTTGTATGAGGTCGTACTTATGATTCCAAAGGTGGCATCAGGTGCAAGACGGAATCTTCCACCTATCACGTCGCCATAGTCAGCACGTACACCGAAAAGGAACTGGAATGGCTTGCCGGCCACATTGAATCCGGCGGTGGCACTCAGTCCCTCGAGATTCAGCTTCTCGATGGTGTCTGCATCCTGCTCATCGGACTCGGCATCCGAAACGAGCAGTTGGGGAACAACTGCTCCAGATGCTTGAAGGCTGTCGAGACGCTCCTGCATCTGGGCAATCTGCCGTTGCAACGATCGTACCAGAGTGTCACTGCTCCGATCCTCGATCCTTCGGAGAACGCGGTCTTCGATCGCCTTTTCATCGACCTTTACCGACTCCGGACCCTCAACCTTGATCTGAAGTTCGGTGCGCCCTGAATCCTGGGATCCTTGTCTTGATTCTTGGCGCTGTTCGACAGTGCGTTCGCTAGATTGCCGTTCGGCCTCTCCCTGCTGTCTGGCGCCCGTTTGGTCAACAACACGTTCGGTCACCTTCTCGACAACAACCGTGTCTGTTCGCGCTGCCTTGCCAGTTGATGATATGATGCCGTTTTCTATCAAGGTTTCGCGCAAGATGGACTGAATCATGACGCGTAACTGCTCGATATCCACCGTGCCCAGGCCCTGATTGCCTACAACGACGGTCTCTCGCACCACTTCTCGTGGTGTATCCTCAGGTGTTACTTTCATGGCACCCGTCTTGCCAAAGCGGATGTAGATTTCGCCGTCATCCAATACAGGAAGCGTGATGAATCGTGTTGAGTCGTTCGAAGCAGCCTTTCTGGCTTCAGCCTGTGCCACGGCAATCTGCTCACTCAGTTCGATCATTTCGAGGTCACGCGCAGATCTGGCTTCTCGTATGCGGCCTTGGGCATCGACATAACGAATCTCCTCCGTCTTTTGCCTCGAACCAAGGGTGAAGCTGAGACCGCCATTGAACATCCAGCTCGACTGTATGCTCTCCGTCGAAGACAGATCGCCCAGATCGTCATTACTCACCAGCACCGCTTTCGCAGACCCGAAGAGTTTCACATTGTCGCTGAATCGGAGCTCCACCCCGCCACCGCCGAGTGCGAACGGCTGGTCGTTCGCCACTTCGCGACCTTCATACTGGTTGTTCACGTCGATGTAACCGGCACCGAGGCTTAAAAATGGCACTATGCCGGAAACGGCATCATTGAGACGAAACTTCATCTCGCCACCATACATGGCAAATTCATCAAACGACAAAGCCTCTTCTTCCAGGCCCCTGAGGTAGAATCCTCGGATTCCCACGTAGGGGCCAAAGTCAAATCCTGCGCTTCCCCCGGCAACACGTTGGTCCGCCCGATAAGGGAGTCTTTCGTTGAACTGCACGACGCCGACCGTCGGCTCGAGAATCAGGCTGATGCCACTAAAACCGCCACGGAATTGGCTTTGGAGATCACGGTCCAATTCCGACAACCGGGCTGGATTTCGACCACCCAGGTAACCTGTAATACCGGCTGCGACTGCCCAATTTCCGACTTCCTTGTCGCGGATATCGCTATCGGCAAAACCAAGCAGACGGATATCCTCTTCATTTAGAAATGTGCTTGCGGGGTTGTAGCGATACCACACGTTTTCGACACCCACTTGCAGCGACAGTCGGTTGTCGAGGCCGAACTTGAGTCCTGCCCCCCCGGATAAATAGATGTGCTGACTTTTGGGGCGGTTCTCCGGGTCTAAGCTCAAGATGCCCGTGCCACCCGTCACGTAGGGATAGACAACGCCTGAGCCAAGATTGAACGTCAAACTTCCGCCGTAACGGGTTATGTCGGCACTGCGCGGTGCGAAGATCTCCGCAATGTCGGGTGTTCTCTGTTCGGCGACAAGTCCCAGAAAGTCGATATTGCCGATATTGGTCTCAACTCCCGAGCTTATCATGTAAAGACCGCTGAGCTCAACATAACGGCCAAAACCGAAACCCAGCTGGCCACCATACAAATAGCCACCCTCCAAACCTGATTGTTTGTTCCACGACATGGCGTTTCCTGCGGGACTCAAGCTATAGCTGAGCCCTCTCATTTGCGCCGACACAAGCTTCGGCAGTATGACGAGGGCGGCAAACACTAATCCAAATATCAGTGTATAGCCTACGTTTCTCTTCGATGATTTCATGTTGCTCCCCTTGTTGAGTGACACACGCTGATTAGCTCCAAAATACGACGGTACAGATTCTGATAGACACGCTGCGGTACACGAATGAACTCCGTTTTGCATGTTTAGTTCCGAATTTATGACCCATACGGTATATTTGAATCATATCATCATGCTTGGGATACCCGATCGTAATCCAAATCATCCCTCTATTTACATCTAATTCCGACTCATGTTCGGCGATCTGAATCCCTCATATCAACATCTGTTCGAAACCATTTCTGACGCGGGTGATCGTCTTGGCTACAAGGTATATGTGGTCGGCGGCTTCGTCAGAGACTACTACTTGAATCGGCTCGGTGATGAGGTCGAAGCCGACATCGACGTCATGGCAATTGGTTCAGGCCTCACATTGGCCAATGAGGTTGCCAAAACGCTGAAGGTGCGGTCAGTGAACGAGTTCAAGCAGTTCGGAACGGCCCATTTTCACTACAAGAACATGTCGGTCGAGTTTGTGGGAGCCAGAAGGGAAAGTTACCGCCGCGAGTCGCGAAAGCCGCTTGTCGAGGACGGAACGCTCGAAGATGACCAACAACGCCGCGACTTCACCATAAATGCCCTCTCATGGTCACTGAACAAAGACGAATACGGCCTGTTGCTGGATCCCTATGGTGGCATCCAAGATTTACAGAACGGGATCATTCGCACCCCGATCGACCCTGTGGTCACATTCACCGACGACCCCCTGCGCATGCTGCGGGCAATACGCTTTGCCGGACAACTCAATTTTTATATTGAAGACGCCACGTTCAAGGGAATAGTAGAATGCGCCGACCGCATATCAATCATATCGCAGGAGCGAATTACGGAAGAACTGAACAAGATGCTCGCATGCAGCAAGCCTTCCGTCCCCTTTTCCCTCTTGTTCAAGACCGGTCTCCTGAAGTATATCTTCCCGGAATTACTCGCACTGCATGGTGTCGAGGAGGTGAATGGCCACCGTCATAAGGACAACTTTTGGCACACACTTGAGGTGGTCGACAACATCGCCCCCAACACCCAAAACCTATGGTTGCGTTGGGCGGCATTGCTGCACGACATTGCAAAGCCCCCGACCAAAAAGTTCGACCCAAGGGAAGGGTGGACCTTTCACGGTCATGATGCCCTCGGAGCCAAGTGGGTGAAGAACATCTTCCGGCGGTTTGGGCTCCCAATGGACGAACGGATGAAGTACGTCGCAAAGCTTGTGCGTCTCCACCTGCGCCCGATTGCGCTGGCAAGTGAAATTGTGACCGACAGTGCCGTTCGCAGACTAATTTTTGATGCCGGTGTCGACATCGACGACCTGATGACGCTGTGCCGCGCCGACATCACCAGCAAAAACCACGAGAAGGTAAACCGGTACCTGCGCAATTTCGACCGCGTTGCCGAGAAGATCGTCGAGGTGGAGGAAAAGGATCGCATCCGAAATTGGCAGCCTCCAGTCGACGGGAATGAAATCATGGAAACACTCGGTTTAGAGCCTGGCAAGAAAGTCGGATTAATCAAGAAGGCCATCGAAGAGGCCATCTTGAATGGCGACATACCGAACGAGCATGATGCCGCATTCCAATTCATGATGCAAAACAAAGACCTAATCCTCAGGGGGGAGCATGCAACAGGCTGACCGTTGGGTATCGCGATCGTACGCCAAGATCAATCTGGGCCTGTTTGTGCATGGACGCCTGCCCGATGGCTATCACAACATCGAAACCGGTTTTGCCTACATCGACTGGAGCGACACCTTTCGGGTACGGGTGGCGCCACAGTCGCGGATCCGATTTTCGGATCCTGATATCCGTGCCGACGAAAAAAACACCGTCGTGAAGGCGTTTCGCTTATTCATGCACGAATACGGCATGACGCGCAATTATGACATCCTCGTCGAAAAGTCGATCCCCATGGGAGCTGGTTTGGGTGGCGGAAGCAGCAATGCTGCCACCATGTTGCGCATTCTGGACAAACTGGAAAACAAGAACATTCCTCTCGACCGACTGGCCGACACCGGGGCTCTCATTGGCTCCGATGTGCCCTTTTTCATCAGCGGTCAAACTGCCATCGGTTCCGGAAAGGGGACAGACCTCCGACCTGCCTCCATCCAGCCAAACGCCTGGATTTTGACGGTCTATCCCAATTTTGAGAGCAGCACTGCCGATGCCTACAGGTACTGCGAACCGAACGACGACCACGAACTGTCGCTTGAGTCGATCTTGCTTGATGTCGATCTCGAGGAGTGGCCCTATCTCCTGGTCAACGATCTTGAGCCTTCCGTGATGGTGCAATACCCCATGATCGGCGACATTAAAGATCAAATGATGGACTTTGGAGCCGTTTATGCTTCCATGTCGGGCAGCGGGTCGTCGGTGTATGGACTGTTCGACCAAGATTTTGTGGCCTTGAATGCTTGGCACGGGTTTACGGATCTGGGTTTACGTGGTAACCTTACAAGGCCGTCATTCAAGCCCGACCCCGGCATCTATGTGGACGAATCCTGAAACCGCTTCCAGCGATTTAGCAGGCGCTTTCTGTAGAAATCAGTATTTTAGTCGGTATATGTCGCCTTTTACGGCACTCTGATTTCATCATCTGCACCCACCCATTTATGGAAACCAAATCGATCTCCCCAAGAACCGGCATGGATGCTGACAGCCTGGCTATGGATATCCGCAACCATATGCGGTACACCTTGGCCAAAGACCGCTTCTCAGCCAATGATTGGGATCGTTACAGGAGCCTCGTACTTGCCGTTCTCGACAGGCTTCACGATAAATGGATCCAAACACAGCAAAAGTACTACGCAAACGACGTCAAGCGGGTGTACTACATTTCCATGGAGTTTTTGATCGGACGGCAGCTCGACAATGCCCTGCTGAATCTTGGCATCAAGGACGAGGTGCAAAAAGCCCTTGAGGAACTTGGCTTCGATTATAATGAGCTTCGCGATGCCGAATGGGACGCCGGCCTCGGAAACGGTGGCCTTGGTCGTCTGGCAGCCTGCTTCCTCGACTCCATGGCGACGATGGGTCTGCCGGGATATGGCTATGGCATCAGATATGACTACGGAATCTTCTATCAGAAAATCATCGACGGCTTCCAGGTTGAGTCACCCGACATGTGGCTCAGATATGGCAACCCCTGGGACATCGTTCGCCCTAAGCTTACCTATCCCATCGACTTCTACGGCGAGGTCGTGTCCAGGACCGACGCCGACGGCAAGATTCACTTCGAGTGGCGGAACACCGATAAAGTGATCGCAGTGGCTTACGACACCCCAGTTCCGGGCTACAACAACGACGTGGTGAACAATCTTCGCCTATGGAAAGCCAGTGCATCCAAATCGATCGACCTGCATGTATTCAACCAGGGCGACTATGTGAATGCCATTCGCGACATTGAGCTTCAGGAAAACATCTCGCGGGTGCTGTACCCCAACGATAAGGTCTTTGTGGGTATGGAGCTTCGTCTGAAGCAGGAATACTTCCTGGTGTCGGCGACACTTCAGGACATCATCCGAAGATTCAAGAAGCAGTACAGCGATTTCAGGCTGCTTCCCGAAAAGGTTGCCATTCAGTGCAACGACACGCACCCAAACCTTGCCATCCCCGAACTGATGCGCATCTTGGTCGACCTTGAGGGGCTAGATTGGGACACCAGTTGGGACATCACCACCCGTACCATCGCCTACACGAACCATACCATCCTTCCCGAGGCGTTGGAAAAGTGGCCGGTAACGCTTCTTCGCTCACTGTTACCGCGACATCTTCAGATCATCTTTGAGATCAACAACCGCTTCTTGGGCAATGTACGATCCCATTTTGGCGAAGACGTAAACCGCATCCGCCGCATGAGCATCATTGGCGAGGGCGAACAGCCCATGGTGCAGATGGCAAACCTCGGAATAGTCGGCTCACACAAAGTCAACGGCGTGTCGGCTTTGCATACCGATCTGCTCAAGAAGACCATCTTCAAAGACTTTCACGAGATGTGGCCCGACAAGTTCGTGAACATGACCAACGGTATCACACAGCGACGCTGGCTAAATCAGTGTAATCCGAAGCTGTCGGCACTGATCAACGACACCATCGGCACCGATTGGCACTACGACCTCAGTGCTCTGCGTGCACTCGAGCCATTAGCGGACAAGGCGGCGTTCCGCAAGAAATTTGCCTCGGTTAAGCGGGCCAACAAGAAGGCCCTGGCACACTACATCAAGGCTCAGTACAATATTGACATCAATTTGGATTCGATCTTCGACATTCAAATCAAGCGGATCCACGAGTACAAACGCCAGCTTATGGCGATATTCCATGCCATAACGCTCTATAATCGGATCAAGGCAAATCCGGATGCACCATTCCAGCCACGGACCATCATATTCGGTGGTAAAGCGGCACCGGGCTACGCCATGGCGAAACTACATATCAAGCTCATTAACGATGTGGCAGAGGTGATCAATAATGATCCCGTCGTCGGCAACAAGTTGAAGGTGGTGTTTATGGCCAACTACAGCGTCACGCTTGCAGAGAAGATGATACCGGCCGCAGAGTTGAGCGAGCAGATTTCCACAGCCGGCATGGAGGCTTCGGGTACGGGTAACATGAAGTTTGCGCTAAACGGTGCTCTGACAATCGGCACCATGGACGGTGCCAATGTCGAGATGAGCGAGGAGATTGGCGAAGAGAACATGTTCATATTCGGATTGACGGTCGACCAAGTGGCGGAACTACGTCGCAGTGGATACTATCCGTACGATGTATACCATTCAAACCCAGAGCTTAAACTCGTTGTCGACCAAATCCAGAATGGGTATTTCAATCCCGACAAGACTGACCTTTATCATGCCATCATTCACGCATTGATGAACGAGGGTGACTATTTCCTCGTTCTGGTCGACTATGCCGACTATCTGAGGGCACAGGCCGATGTGGAGAAACTGTACACCGACACCGAGAAGTGGAACAAAATGGCCATTTTGAACGTGGCACGCTCCGGCAAGTTCAGCTCGGACAGGACTATAGCCGATTATGCCCGGGAGATATGGAACACATCGGCAATCTGAGGGCCGACTCGAACCCGCGATATTAACGCAAAACGAACCGGAACGTGATGGTGCCCCACTGCGGCTCTTGTGGCACTCCACTTGGCAGGCGGGCAAAACGCCAGCTGCGGATGGTGGATAGCACCTCTTTCTCAAGAGAGGGACTCATTTTTCGTAGTGGCACAATCTGGTTCACGCGCCCATCGGGCATCACTTGGAAGCGAACCGAGATTACTGCCTCGACCTCCTCGTTGTAGTTGGGCAGTGGCTGCTGCAGCGGTGCCCTCACGATGTCGCCCTCCCACTCGAGCGAGAAGGGAGCCGATTTTGTGGGGTCGTTAGCCGAACCCTGATCGGCCGCTTGGCCAGTTGTCCCACGTATGTCGCCACTTCGCTGAGCACCCTCCTGCTGGGTCTGAGCCTGCTGGGTACGGGGTGGTACGGTAACTTCCTGTCGCTGACGGTCGGTCGTGCGTTCTGGGTTCACACGCGGCGTTTCCGGTGTACGAATAATGTCGTTTTCGACCTGTTGGGTTTGTTTCGGCGCCTCAACAGGTTTGCTCACTTCATTATTGCGGGTCTCTGGAACGGGCTTCACTTCCTCCACCGGCTTGGGATCGACCGGATCGACGGGTGAAGGATTCGGGTTTGTGGCCACTTTTTCTGGCCTGTCGACGGAGAACTGGCTTTGAGAGCCATCCATGAACTCACCAATGGTTACCTCAAGGTATGCATATCGTTGTGGCTCGGTACCAACAATGATGAATAAAGCCAGAATGAACACGAGGCCGTGGATCGCCAACGAATAGATGACTCCCTCCCGTTCTTCCTTGCTCAGCTTTATGCGGCTCATACGTTATTCCTGCTCTGTGGCGATCAACGACTTCATCTGCAAACTTTGACCCATCGTCAACACGTCGACCAATTTCTGGATGTCGGCCTCCTTGTCAGCCCTTACTACTAACGTAGCCGTAGGGTTTTTGGTGTGCTCTTCGCGGATGCGGTCCCTCATGGTCTGTGTGTCCCGGGTCTCGCGTCCCATCACGTAGAACTTCCCGTCTTTCGTGATGGCCACTTCCACCAGTTTGGTTTCTGGTGGAGCACCAGCCTCAGAATTCGGGATTTCAACCTTGATTCCGAAATTGGTCACGAAGGATGATGTGAGAAGGAAGAAGATGAGCAGTAGCATCACAATATCGGTCAACGACGAATGTGAGAACATCGCCAAGACCTTCGGGCGGGTGCTGTCGTCGCGAAAATTCATCGTGCAGGTGGTGCTGTAGTCGTTTTCTTTGGTGTCGGGGTCTGCAATAGATCGATGAAGTCGGTCGAAGCAGACTCTAATTCAAAGATTTTGCGGTTGATCTTGGTGAGCAGAAAGTTGTAGAATCCATAGGCGATGATACCCACCAACAATCCGAATGCGGTGGTGATAAGCGCCTCCCAAATACCGCCAGCAAGCAAGCTGGCGTTGACTTGGCCCTCCATGGTCTGAATCTGTTGAAAAGCCTCGATCATACCCGTCACGGTGCCCAAAAATCCCAATAAGGGGGCAACACCGGCAATTGTTGCAAGCCAATCCATCTTGCTTTCAAGGCGGTAGGCCTCGGCTTTGCCCGACGACATGATGGCGTCTTCGATTTCTTTTATCGGACGGCCAAGACGTTGCAAACCCTTAACCAATATGCGTGCCAATGGTTTGTCGGTTTGCTCGCAGTATCGTATTGCCTGACGTACGTTGCCCTCGGTGAGCATGTCGTGGACGTCAGCCAAAAATCCATCCATCTTCATGGATGATTTTGAAATCACCCTCCAACGCTCAACGATCACAATGATAGCAATGACCGACAGCACAGCGATGGGGATCATCAGTATCCCACCCTGCACGAGCATGTCGAGCAATGTCATGCGTTCCGGTTCTGCGGTTGCCAGACTGAGCGTGTCCATCATTGCTGGATCGATCTGAAAGGCCAATAACAGGGTGTTCATGATGTAATCAGGCATAAATGGGTAGGTGCGATTTGGTGAATATAACGCTTTTTATTTGCTCAAATTATTGCTGTCCATACTGTCTGACCACATCGGATTGAAATTTTCTATCCAGTGTCAGGTTCGCTTCACGGGCTTGTTCCCGTGTTTCAAACTGACCAACATGAAGTTCCCAAGCCACCTCCCCCTGCACCCGTACCCTGAAAAGCCGGGCACGTGTGTTAGCGGCTGCAACTTCTTCGAACACCTGGTTGGCAATTCGCTCGGTGAACATCGTGGCAGAGACTATGGTGAAATAGCGCGGCGTATCCTGTTGCCATGTACCTGTTATACCATAAGTACCTCCCCCATCAGTATCAACCTGCGGTTCTTGTACCTCAACCGACAGCCCTTGTTCCTGTCCTTGCACTTGCTCTTGCCCTTGCTCTTGCTCTTGCTCTTGCAGTTGCAGTTGCTCTTGCTCCTGCTCTCCTATTCCCGTTCCTCTATTCTCCTCGATCGTCGGAGAATCGAGCGTGATACTTCCGGGGTCATTTCGTGTCACATAGTCGGGAAATACTTCGTGGAACGTCGGTATTCCGGTATCTGCAAGCCATCCCTTGTACCAAGAGGCACCGGCACCGGCAAGAAGGAGGAGTGTAAATGCCACAATACCTGCAATCTTACGCCAACGCTCTCCCTTGTGGATGTAGTTGTCGTCGATCCGTATTTCAACAGGGAGGGTATGTGGATCCCTCCATTTGAGGGGTGGTGTTTTCAGATCAACCACTTTAGGGACGTCCGTACTGACAGGTGCAGGCGCTGCTTCCTCCATCTCAACGATATCTTGGTCGCTATCAGATTCGACATCTTCGGCCTTTTCGCCGGCATCAATGGGGACCTCGGCAACTTCTGGCTCGTTGATGACAAAAACGGCCGTCTCGGGGATTTCGTCGTCTTCTGCATCCATCTGTGCTGTTTCGTGCCGGGCAACTTCAACGATAATCGGCTGTAGACCATGATAACGAACGTTGATGTCCATCACCAATGCGGGTTCTGGATCAAAGCTCAGCTGATTCCCATCCAGACGAAACGTACCTAAACCCGGCAACTCAGCTTCACCAACTTCTTGGAGACTGCGATGCAATTGCTCCAATATCTCGTGTAATCCGTGGCTTGCCGTCTTTACCTCAATCTTCAGCCTCTCAGAAAGAACGTCAATAAGTTTGTGGTGGTCGATCATCTCACGAGTCCGGAATAAAGTTCAGCCGATCGGATGGCGGGGCCATAGTAACGGTGCCATCGTTGGACAACTGCCGCTGTTGGCTGTGGTGCTTGACTTTAAATGTGCCTAACGAGGGAATGGAGACACTTCCCCGTTTCATCAGCTCCTCACGAATAATCTTGACCAATTCTGTCTTTAGTTCCTCGTTCATCTTACAACCTGATTACCACCCCCCCATAAATTTGAAGCGGGCGTTCTTGATATCCCTTCCAAAGTTGGTAGTCACTTCCCAACAAATTCAAGCCTTTGATGTAAAATCCAACTTGTTCGGCAACCATGATTTCAGCCTGCGCATTGAGGAGCATGTAACTGTCAAGAATCTCTCCCTCTACGCCTGTTTCTCGGTCACCAACGTAATGTAGCCAGCTTTTGATGGCTATTCGGCGAAACGGTGTGAGCTGTGTTTCGGCGATGAGACCCGTATTTTCGACAAAAGGCACCTTCGAGCCGTCATCCAGCTTGTGGTTTTGGTTGTAGATGGTGCCATGAAGCGTCAGGATGGATGGTATGATGGTAACCTGAGCGCCTGCCTGTATGCGGAATTGCCTCATGTTGTCATCATAAGCTACGTTGTACAACGATCCGGGGACCAAAAGGGGGGCCTTTTGAAAGTATCCGTACTTGGGTGAAATTCGGTACTGTATCCCGCCGGACACGGTGATCGCATTCAAGACATTGAGGTCAAGGCGTCCGTCTGCTATCCATTTGCTCTCGTTCTCGGAGCTTAGATCAAGATTGGCGAAGCGATTCGAGTTATGGGCTCCCTCCAAACCGACATTTGTGGCCTCTCCATATACGTGACCCGTCACGATGATATTTTGGAGGCCAAAATATTCTAGCCGGGCATCAGGGTAGATGTATGGTCTGTTCCCCGAAACATCATAGCCGTAATAAAGACGTCCACCAAGGGTTAGTCTGCTGTTGTAATTTTGGCGCGTTTGATACGATGGCATCACACCAACGAGTGCCCAGGACTGCGAGGTTTGGTCAGTCCGTTGATATTGCGCCGCATCGACACGCCCATGCACCAAAAAAATGTCGTTGATGCGACTTCCTGCCCACTGTGTGGTCGAACGTGCGGTGAATCGGTGCTCATCGTTTGTAAATTCCGATATGTTGGCACCGACCGTAAAGTAGTCATATCCGACTTGCACGTCGGTATGCGTTAACGTATTTGTTACGTGTCGGTATTGGGCTTTGAGCCCAACCCCCATGTAATTTTTTTGCACGTCGGGGTTGTTGGTGTCGTTAAAATCATCGTGTATGGTCCCCAATAATCTCAGGTTACCTTTTTCACCCATTTTGGATGATACGCCAGCCTGAATGTTCATCAGCCTGAATGCACTGTTTTCGTCGAGATGACCGGCGCTTCCGTCATACGTGAAGCCACCGATGAAGGAAGTCTTGGCGTTTAGCGGGGCCTCAACCGACGCGCTAGCTTCCGGGCTATTAAAACGGCCATAACCGCCACGGGCGTAAAGGCTTGTGCGCTGGGGATAGATGATGCGGCGACGTGTGGGAGCGACAGGTCTCTCAAGGTCGTCGATTGGCATGCTGGCCCTAATCTGCTCTTCCGTCTCCATGAAGGGCAATCGGTTCGGATCGAGGGCATACAGGCGCTGGTTGTTTGTGAAACCCAAGATCGGCTGCCGTATCAAGTTGGCAAACCTAACGCGAAAATCTCCCCTGATCTCAATATCCTGCGGATCAATTTCCGGAAGCAGGGTGCCGGTTTGGGTCTGGGCACTGGATGTAACCGCGCCCATCAACGAAAACAACAGTGTAAAGAGGGTTTTCTTCATCATAATGCAAATGTACCGGCCGTCAGCGTAAAGGATCCCAAATCTTGGGTGAATATACCAAAATGAGGCATGAGCACCTAAATGAACCATGCCATCACAAAATCCAATTCTTGTGATAAACCTGATTTTTCGGCATTTATTGTTACTTCACAAGAGCGACTTTTCTAGTTGCCCTGAACGACCCCGCATGCATTTCGACAATGTAAATCCCGCTTGCCAAACGCGACGCATCCCAGAGCTTCTGATGGTACCCGGCGCCCATGTTCTGATCGACCAAGACCGCCACCCTTCGACCCGTGACGTCGAAAACTTGGATGCGTACATCAGATGCCCTTGGCAAAGCAAAGCTGATGGTGGTTGCCGGGTTGAACGGGTTTGGATAGGCATCGTTGAGGCGGTAATCCTGCGGCACCAGAGCCTCCGCGTAAAGGTCGACGTTACCGGGACTTCCGAGCACCCAGTCGAACGAGTGAGATCCTGCAAGAAGATAAAGATCGAGTACGCCATCATCACCGAACACCAGCTTTCTGCCTGTCTTCACATCGAAAAGATAGGAATACAATCCATCCGTCAATTGAAGTTTCAATCGATAAGGGCCTGATTCGGATACCTGGATGGAAATTTTTTCGGTGATCACCTCGCTTGAGTTCAGTCGTGATATCGTAGCCCATAAGCGAATTCGATCATGTATATCATCATTATATAGGTTGATACTGGCACTACTGAAGGTGCTCGGCGGGGCAGCATGGTCGTATTTGTCAAAGCCGTCGGTTGCATCATCGGTTAAATGGAAACCCGTTGTTCCACGAAGTGTTTCCTGATCGTAGAGCTCAAGCGAAATGTGGCGGCTACGTCCTGATTGATCGGTGTCGCCCAACTCCTGGGCCATTGATGCAGCCGTCTGAGTCTGAACTGGGTATGGAATTTCGAGGTCAGTGCGGCTAGATCTGTTGAAGAAATAATAACCAACGTTGGCCTGCATGGACGCCGCTGCGACCCACAGACCCTCAAAGGCATAAATTGGATCGGTGATCGCGTTGAGCTGCTGCACGGTGGACCATGGCACTGCCGTGTCAAACGGGTTGCCAATGATGTTCCATCCTGGATTTAGTGAGATGCGATAGGTGTCCTGGTTCGTGAGTGTTACTGCGGGGATGACTTCATTCACAACCCAATCGCGCTTAGCCAAAATCCAGAAGCCGCGACCAGGCCGCAAATTGAATCCTGAGCTATTACGCGACACTTCAACCGTGTTACTAAGTCCGTTGGAATTGCTTCCAATTTCGGCATAGGCATTCCAATCTGTTCCCTGTTTGCCGTAGTCTTCGAATGTGAAGACGATTGGCAGGTTGGCATCTCCTGCAATGGCCGCCAACCTATATGACGACTGCCGTGTATTTGCGAATGGGATCGACTTTTGTACGTTCACTTGCCCATTGTATGCGAACGTTTTGAGTTGGGCCGTTTCAGACCACTGCCCTGGACCGCTTATATTGAAGGCACGAACACGCCAAAAGTAGTTCTGATCAAAATTTTGAAGGAACACCGTAAACGACGTGTCGCTCCGCTCTTCAGTCGTGAGCAATACGGTGGCGAAATCAGATTGTGTGGCTAGTTGGAGTTGGTACCTGTCGGCTTCCGGAAGTGATTTCCAGATGAGGGTTTGAGTGCGCCTTGCGTTTGTCAGACCGCCCGCAGGGGTAATTGGCACCGGTGGGTCGGGTACCTGGGGAGCCGTAGTAAAATGGGTGGTATCAGACCAGGCGCTGAGTCCGCTGACGTTTCGCGACGCCACCCGTACCCAGTAAGTCTGTTCAGGCTTCAGGTTGTTGAGAATCAGGGTAACATCGTTGTAGTTCTGAGCGTCAACAACCAACTCGCTGTCAAATCGGTCGGATTCGGATACCTGTATGTCATAACCTTGAGCCCTCGCAGCAGGTTCCCATTGTAGCGCCAACGGCATGAAGATCATCTGGGCTCCATCAGCCGGGTTCAGGATGACCGTAGGTGCTGGCAATTCCGGAAGGGTGCGAAACATCCTCACTTCCGACCATGCACTCTCACCGGAGCTGTTGAAGGCCTTGACCCGCCAGTAGTGGATGGTGTTGAACGGAAGGGGGGCGGTACCCGTCAAGTCGAGCTTGGTTGCCGTAATATTTGGATCATCGATGACCAGCTGTGTCTCAAAATCAACGCTGAGCGACAGTTGCAGCTGGTAACGCTCCACAAATGAGGTGGACTGCCACTCCATAATGATGGGCTGTGGAATGAAGTCCAAGTTGTTTTCGGGTGACAACAGCATCGGTGCAAGCGGTGGCTCTGGTACGGTGGTGAATGATCGAACCTGCGACCAGGCCCCTTGTCCGCCAGAATTGAATGCTGCCACACGCCAGTAGTAGGTCTGGCCTTTGTTCAAATTGGTGACGCTGAAAAACGTGTTCGTAACATTGACATCGGCCAACACGGCGACATTCAAGTCTGGAATGTTGGATAGTTGCACACGATAACCCTCACTTCGGGTTGACGGGTTCCAGCGCAAAAGGACAGGTATCGGTGTGTTAATCGACTGTGTGAGGGGTGAAATCAACGTTACTTGATCCGGTGCCTGAACGACGGTTGTAAACGACCATGTTTCGGACCACTCTCCAAAGCCAGCCGTGTTTCTGGCCCTTACTCTCCAGAAGTAGGTTGTTTGGGGCAATAACGTGCTCAGAAGAAATTCTGTGGCTGCCTGGCCTTCTGACACAAACACACCCGATTGAAATGTTTGGTCGACCGAGACCTCCATGCTGTAAGAAGTTGCTCCCTGCACGGGCGACCAGTCTAGTAGCAGCGGGGTTTTTGCATTCGAGAAGGTGTTGACCGGTGCTATCAGAGTTGGCACACCGGGAGTGACAACCACGGTTCTGAAGGTCCTTGTCTCCGACCATGCACTCTCGCCGGCTTGATTTAGCGATGACAACCTCCAATAATACCTTTCGGAAGTAAGCAGGTCCGACAAAATGAAAAAGGTGGATGTCACTCCCGTGGTATCAACAACCCTGGTCGAAAAATCGGCGTCAAGTGAGAGTTGGACACGATAGGACGAGGCGCCGGTGGTTGGTTGCCATACAAGCTGAAGGGGAGATGAGATGTTTTCAGCGTCGTTCCCGGGTAAACTTAACACCGGTGCCGTGGTTGTGTTTGCATTAACCGTTACAAATAAAAACGTGCTCGACCACTCTCCGTCTCCACCTGAGTTCGATGCTCGTACCCTCCAGTAATACGTTCTGTTCGGAATGAGATCACGTGCCTGGTAATTCCGGCCTGTCGTCTCGACATTCACGACAAACGATGCAAACGACTGCGTTGTCGAGACCTGTATCCGATATCTTTCGGCTCGCGGCGCTTCATTCCAACTGAGGTTGGGCGCAAGGAGCACACCATTTTGGTTGTTCGCGGGCGTGGTCAAGCTCACTTTCGATGGAGGCGATACGACGGTCTTGAGGCTTCGGGTGGCCGACCAATCCGATACACCACCAATGTTCGATGCCCTTACACGCCAATAGTATGTCGTGTTAGAGTTCAACTTGGGAATTACAATGCTTGTCGATGATGTGACTTGGTCGATTGAGGTGTCATTGTACAGACTGTCCGTCGATATCTGAATCTGAAATCCGCTGGCACTAAGCACCGGGCCCCATTGGAACTTAACAGAAAGGGTGTCGCTTCCCACTAGTCCATCCTCGGGTGCCACGGGTAGGGGTGACGCCGGCGGCAAATTAACGGTGAACTGGCGCACGGGCGACCAGTCGCTTTCCGACCCAACGCGCTCCGCCTTCAATCTCCAGTAGTAGGTGTTGTTGTCCGACAAACCCGAAACAGAAAAGCTAGTTTGGCTGAGTCCGCTTTCGTCGGCAATGAGCGTATTTTCAAAATTGACGGAGTTTGCTATCTGTAGCCAATAAGACTGTGCCTGTGGAACCGCATTCCAGACGAAATCCACGCTTGAACCCAATCCGTTCTGCGACATTTCAGGGCTTATTGCCAGTGGATAGGCCAATCTCGTCCGAAATGTGGCGATATCCGACCAATCGCTTTCGCCCAAGTTATTGGCGGACCTGATCCGAAAATAATAATTCGTCAATCCGTTGCTCAGATCCAACTGCAGCTCGTTGGAATCTGTTATGATGACGTCGTGCTCGAACTCTGCAAAGGCGTTGCTGGTCGAGACCTGCAGTTGGAACGAAAACGCGTTGTTTACCGGCATCCATCGAAAACTCGGACTTGTAGTGACCTCCGTCGTGTTATTTACAGGAAAGGTGGCAATGGGTGTGGCAGGTAGTTCTAACGCAGACCTTCCAAAGTATTCGTGATTCAGATTTCCAATCTGAGTGAAGGAGCCCCCAAGATGAACGACTCCATCTTTGATGGTCACAGCATTGACTCCACCATTCGTCTCACCAGGATTAGTCCACGAGCCGCTTTCGAACTTAGCCGTGTTCTTAATAGACGGGTCGGCGCTGGAGGTAAACGCGCCCCCGATCACTAAATCGTCGTTTGCGCTCGATATATCAAATACGGAGCCGCTGATGCCCACTCCGAGTGTTGACCAACCAGTTCCGTTCCATACCGATACCGCTCCGCTGAAATCACCTCCAGCCACAAGCTGGCCCGCGTGCAATGCCATGGCATGGACATCTCCGTCGAATCCGGAACCTAATGCACTCCAGCTCGTCCCGTTCCATCGCGCAATTCGTTCGGCCGCCACTCCGCCAGCCGAGGAGAATGATCCACCTGCAATAAGATCATCACCATTCGAGTACAGTGCATAGATGGGTGCGTTGGATCCAGATCCCAACGGCTCCCATTGACTTCCCGACCAACGTGCTATATGATTGAGAGTGGTTCCTCCCGAAGAGGTAAATTCACCGGCTATATAAATGCTCCCCTTGTGGTTCGCTATCGCACGTACAGTGCCATTGACTCCCGCACCAAGGGCCTGCCATGCAACACCGTCCCATCGCACAATGTGATTCACAGTCTGGCTGCCTACTTCGGTGAAGTCGCCACCGACTATCAAATAGTTACCGGCTGATTCAAGCGCGTACACGGGTCCGTTTAATCCGGACTGAAGGGGTTTCCATTCACTGCCCGACCAGCGAGCAATGTGATTCACCAACAGGCTGCCCGCATTTTTGAAATCTCCACCCACATACCATGCATCATTATTATATAGAATGGTATTTACGGGTCCGTCTAACCCCTTGCCAAAATCAAGCAAGGCGTGCGATCGCTCATCTCCTTGGGTCTGCCGTGCGGTGACGACGCCCGCAAGCACAACCATGATCGACGCGGCCATCAGGAAATGATGCCACCAGGAGTGGGCCATGACATTGCCTTGTAGGTACTTGCTATGTTGGAATAACCTGTGCAAGCCTTGCTCAGTTAGAAGGTGGGGTTGGGGGTCCTGGCAACTGTGCCTCAGGCCTCAAAAGAAACCATGCCGTCGTCGAGGTGCCGGCGATGCCCACTAGTGTCCACACCCACCATCGAGCACGTCTGGCCGGAACAATTTGTGGAATGGCTGCTACCTGAACAGGCTGAAATGTGATCGGAAACGTGTACAAAGAGTCGGCCTTCACCTCTTGGTTCAAAATTATTTCCTGATAGCCCTCTTTGTTGACCGAAATGATGTACATGCCCGGTGCAAAGTTGATGGTGTCTCTGACACCGACAACAGGATGTCGGCGAACCAAATTGTTCATGTCTAAAAACTCAACCGTAAAGCCTGGATGATTGGCCTCAAACAGGAGTTTACCCGTTCGTGGCACGTCGTAAACGGGTTCCTCCACCACCTTAAGCCGGTAAGTCGCCATCTTTTGCTGGTGCAGTTCGTGCACTTGGTAGTAGATGTCGAAATCTTTTACGTTCCTGATCTGAATGTGGCGGTCAATCCGAGTGATGTTTGGGATAAAAAGGAATACGAAGCGAAAGCTGATGCTGCCATCGGGACGGATGTTCACATTTCGTGATTCGAATCGGATATTCTGTATCCTCAGCTGCTCATTCCGGAACCAGTTCAGCACGTCTTCGGCAGAAAAGTACCGTCGAACACTCGGATCGAGCACAAGCCTGACGATGCCCTCATCTTCGGTCACCTGTGGGATGATATTGTCCACGTTCTGGATGTCGACCAGCTCTAGCGCAAATTTGCCCGGTTTTAAAAGTCGTTGGCCACTTGTGATTTGGGCACAGGCAATAGGCACATTGACCAAAGCGCACAACACGATCAGCCATATCAATACGGCATAAGGACCAAAGCGTTGTTCTGCTCTGCGATTCACGAAAAAATGACCCCTGAAAATATTGACAAACCCCTCAGTTCCAAGCACTGGATTCCTATAGATAAGCAAAGATACCAATAATTGTTCCCGAGCATGAACAATAAATGAAGGATTAAGGTCAGCGATTTACCTGAACACGAAAGATGGGGGGTTGACCGGTGGGCGCTGGAAAAGGGGCCTTGAGCTGTATAATGTGGTCCATCCGCACCGCAAGAACGGCACGAATATCCGACTTTTTCCATGCATACCTGCCTTGCGGATTGATGACAAATGTATCGGTGATTCTAAGGATATGCTCAAACGCGAGCTCAGGATGCCGAACCATCCATATGCCTCGAACAACGACCTCGTCTCCATCGCCCTTTCGGGCACTGATCGTATTGTAGTAGGCTGGCAGGCCTTGGCCGACCACGGTTCCAAGCCGGTCAATTCCGTCGTCGCCAATGAGCGTGAACCTTTCCACTTCCTTGCCTTCGATAGCCAGTTCCATACGAAAATCCGGATCTGAGATCAGGTCACGATATCTTAAGTCGGATGGAAGTGATACCGTCGCCCATCGATGCGCCACCAGCGAGGCAATCCTTCCTTCGGGGATGGCCAACTGCTCACGGTTAGACGGAACCCAATGGCTTGATTGATTCTTTCGGTTGAACGAGCGTTCATTGGTGTAGTATTCGATAACCGGCAGCTTGAACGAATAGGCGTTTGCCTTCCGTGTAAGTGCGTAAAAAACACTCGGCTCATATTCTGCAGTCAGGTTCTCGCCCTTGTCGGTTGTGAGCAGAGCAACGAGATAGTCACGGTAGAGCACACTTTGCCCTTGCAAAAGCAGGTCCAGTGTGGGAGTGATTCTGACACGGAGATTGCCCGAGCCAGAATCCGATGCCAACAGGGGACCGCCTTCGTCGATTGTCAGGTAAAAGCTGCTGGGGTTCAGGTCCGGATTTTGCCTCACAAACTGGAGCAGCTGGGCTTCCTTGCTACCAAGGAAGGGTGTTTCCACAGCGATGTAATTCGAGGCGACCACGCTCCTGAGATAGGCTTCATCCCGAGTAAGTGCAGACCATATGATTCGGGCCGCTATGATCTGTGCGGGTTTTGAGATGTACGTGTCGGCAATGGGTCCTAGATCGAGAAACTCGCCGACGTCGTATATGTTCCCGTCCGCCGTCAGGTGTAACTCAAGCTTACGCACGCCTTCCGAGGTGTCGAATGTTCTGACAACACTGGTTCCCAGAAAGGATGCGCCGCGAACCTCGTCTTCGGCACTGATCGTCGCGTTCACACGGTTGGTCCAAGCATCATATACCACCCTTGGGAAGGACGATACAAACCGGTCGCTTGCGATCAGACCCGCCGGCAGGCAGAGGTACACGACCGTGGCTATGATGATCAGGCTTTGCGTCATCATCAAGCCTATTTGATGATTTCGAACATGTTCAAATCGATTAGGGTGCCATCCTCAAAAGGCTCGGGCTGCCAGGCCCTCACATAGATCAAAGGCTGGTCTTCGTTGCTGAAATCGATCATGAAAGAGAGGTATCCTTCGTCGGAATAGGACGATGACGACCATTTTTGAAAAACCTGCACCCAATAAATTTCCTCGTACTCGGGGTGCTTCAGGATGTTGACCCCACTGAAGTCGACATTGACAAACGCGTTGTTGCGGAAGATGACGTTGCGCAGACGGTCGATATACTCCACTTTTGTCTGCCGGTTGAGCCGAAACCGTTCGCGCACCACCTCGTTGTCGCGAGTTCGCACCATGCTCCCACTGTCGCCATATTCTGATATGCGTGTTCCCGTTATGATGAGTGCCTTGTCGCTGAACTGCAGGTCGATGTAGTCGGCATCCTTTCGGTTGTATGCCGTCTTGAATTGCTCAAGGAAGTTGATGATGACACGGCGCCTGTAGTCATCCTCCAAGCTGACGGCGTTTTGGATGATCATGTTGAACTGGTGCTCTTCGATGGCAAATCGAGCGTCGATCAACCTGCCGTCGGCGTCAAAATTCAGGATCAACTCGAGGGACCTGCTACCCGAGCTCGAATCGGATGTGACGTACATTCTCCTGATTTCGTAGGTGTTCTGATTCAACATGATTACCTGAGAGCGCAGTTCTCCGGCGTTTGTGCGTATACCTGTTTCTTTTATCAGTTCATTGAGCCGCTGAACTCCGTAGGAACCATCCCCCGAGCCGATACCCGACGGTAACTGAACGCTGCCCAACGAAGGGTTGAAGCGGTTGATTGCCGTCATCACGGCTCCCGAGTTTCGCTCCAACATGGATACGACGTCCCGTCCGGGTCCATCGGTGAGGATGACCTTTACTTCCTGCGACAATTGGGCGTACGAGTGCACCTGTGGCAATGCCGTGAGCAACAGCATGATAATGAGTGAGCGAAACATGGCGTGGGTCTGAAGAAATCGTGTGGACATCATTGTAGAGCTCTTACCCAAATGACTCTCTTTCCCGAATAACGTTGGGAGAGGGTGCTTATTTCTTCGCTAGTCTTGAGGTTGACATAGCGAGAGTCTGTGAAAACCAAATAGGCGTCGATGGGCGATGACCCGGAGGCCGAGGGGTCCAAAACTGCGACGAGAACCCCTTCAAGGCTGGGAAGGCTGTCGCGCGTCGTGTAAAATGACAGCGCCCCCATGTCGTTGCCCCTCTTGAGCGCGCGCTGCAATTCGTACCAATTTGCCGATGTGGTCACTGTTGCATATTGCGCCCTGAACAGGTAAAGAGGATCGGACGTGGCTGTGGTCTCGGTAGGAGCTTGCCCTTGGGTTGGGTTTTCGGCCGTGTTTTGGCTGGGGGATCCGTTCGCGTCTGGTACGTTGGATACGGTTTCAGTCGTGTCTTGACGAGAAGCGGTGGTGTCTGGAGTCTCGATTGTCAAGCTGTCGGTCGGTGTGGTGATCGGTGGCGAGTCATATATATGCCCTCCCCAAATGAAGTACGCGGCAATCAGGACGGCTATGACACCCAAGGTCGAAAGTCCTGCAGCCGATGTCGGGCTGATATGGTATGCTTGCTTGCCATCGAGCTCAATACTGAAAAGCTCTACAGGTTTTTGGATGCTTTTTAGCCGCTGTGGACCCATCCGCCTGACCGTAACGTCGATTTTGTTATAAATCTGGTCGTAAACGGAGCGCGTAATGACGATGCCCCCTGGTTGTGCCTGCGTGTAGATGCGCGAAGCTAGGTTTACACCGTCGCCGTACACATCATTCGACTCAAACACAACGTCCCCGATGTGGAGGCCGATTCTAACGTTGATTTTTCGCTCCTCGGCCACAGATCCATTATATCTGCGCATTTCGCGCTGTATGGCAATGGCACATCGTGCAGCCTGCAAGGCGCTCTGAAACTCGACCAAAAAAGCGTCGCCCATGGTCTTGATTTCGTTGCCGCCAAGCGACCTGAAGATCGGTCGCAACATCTCGCGGTGCAGCTGCAGGAGTTCGAGAGCCAGCTCCTCATTGCGCTGTGTCATGGCACCGTATCCGACTACGTCGGTGAACATGATGGCAGTAAGTCTACGCTCAGCCGAAGACAGCATGGCCCCTACAGTTAGAATGAATCTTTCTTAACCAAACAAGATACACATTCCAATGCTCATTTGCCCCTAGCCGCGGCGCATCGTGCGGCTGACATAGTAAAGCACGAGCGGGGTTGTGACGATCACAACGATAAAAACGAGGGCATGCGAAGCCAATGCGTAGGTGAATCCCGCTGTCTCGGGAATGCCATACAGGATATATAGACTTTTTTGAACCAACAGATGATAGGTGCCAATACCTCCGGGCGAGGGTATGACCACGCCAACCGACGACACCACGGTTACAACAAGTGCTTCGACAAGACCAAGGTTTTCCATGCCGCTGCCGGGGAGCATCGAAAATGGCAGTCCTGCCATAACAATGTAGCAGCACCAAAGACCCGCTGTGAACAAGAGAAATCGAACTGGGTTCTGGATGCCTCGAATTGAAAGCAACCCTGCCTTGAAGTGGGATCCAAACGTGATCAGCCGATCTTTGAAGGAGTGAACACCATCGAATCTGCGCGCCAGA
>CAYZWQ010000011.1:0-1564 GCA_964481355.1 uncultured Chitinophagales bacterium | reverse complement strand
CCACCAAATTGCTCCAACGGCCAGAATACCCGCGATCATCATCAAAAGAAGCCTGACGTACATGCCGCCCAATTCATCCGTGTTGTCGAGTCCCAATAGGCCAACAATCAACCTCGAATCCGTGAAAACAAAGAAAATGACGATCACCATCAAAAAGAGCAAGACAGCCAAATCGATAATCCTTTCGAGCACCACCGTTCCCATGACCGCTGCGACCGGCTTGTCTTCCTTTTTTGCCACATAGTAACAGCGCGTGATCTCACCCAGGCGCGGCACGGCATAATTGACGGCATACCCGTTCATAACCCCGGCTATCAGAATACGCCTCCGTGATGGAATGCGGTCGTGTTCGGTGAGAAGCTTCCATCGTTCCATCCGTAGCCAAAAACTGGCCAATGTAGCCACCACAAAATATGCTACCCAGCCAGTATGTATGCGCGACCACATGCTTCCGACCTCGCTGAGATCTACACTACGAAGAGCCAGCCAAAGAAAGGCACCTCCTATGAGGATGCTGATCGAAATTTTAATGACGTTCTTGGAAGTGGTGTTCAACGGATTGAAGCTGATGGGAACCTAATTCCTAAGGTCGATAATTTCTGCCGATTTCGGATAATTCAAGGTGAATACCTGGGCATCCTGCTTGAGAAACTCGCCAAATGAAAACCTCGAGATGATCGTGTTGCCGCTTTGGTCGACTGCGGTGATGCGGATGGGGAGCGCTTTGTCGTCCAGCTCAATCTCGATGGCAGAAAACAGTGCGAACGGATCGTCGGAGGTCATTACCACCGAGCTGTTCTTCCCGTTATTTGGCCCGTTCTTTATCGTGTATTCACTCAACGATCCATGAAGGAATCTCGATGGGGCGTAATCGTCCTCATCGGCATTGTAAGGACTGATGATCACCTGGTTCTTCTCTGAGTTGTACACATGTGAAGTGTTGCCGTCCACAATGACCAACCCGGTCCTCATCGAGAGCTTGTACCGCTCTTTGTCAATCCACACCTCGCCAAGGGTTGTGAGGGTATCGCCGGTGTAGGAGTCGATGAAGGAGTGGTTCAGCTGGGAGTGAAACAGTTCTCCGTTTGCAAAACGAGACCTCAGCGTGTCGAACATCTTGTTGCCCGTTGACCCGATCTGCGCAACGAGCTGCAGGGGTGTCGATACAACTGCGACCAACAACAACGCAAGAAGCTTACATTTCATCGAGGTCCCGAAGGTGTTGTTCGAGTTCTTCTTCGTCGGCAATGAGAACCTGCCGGGCTGAACTGCCTTGGTACTTGCCGACAATGCCGGCATTGAAGAGTTGATCGATGATGCGACCTGCACGTCCATAACCTACCTTTAGCTTTCGTTGGAGTAAGGATACCGATCCCTGCTGATGTAACACCACCACTTTTGCCGCTTCCTCAAAAAGTGCATCCCGTTCCTCCAAGGCGTTCTGGTTGCTGGATTCACCATTTGGATCCTCGATCACCGGAAGCATGTACCTGCGGTCGTACCCGCGTTGGTTGCCGATGAATGATGTGATACGATCCACTTCCTCGGTCGAAACGAATGCATT
>CAYZWQ010000010.1:0-29816 GCA_964481355.1 uncultured Chitinophagales bacterium | reverse complement strand
AGGATATAACCCCCTCAACAAATTCGCCAAAATGGCACAGCTGTCTGTTGGCCGCGATTATCTGCTTGCCATATACACGACGGACCACTTTACTTCATTGCTGAATAGTACAAAGCGGCAGGATCAGTTCCGTTACGACCCCCTCGTCCGTGTCACGATTGAAGATTACAACGAGCTCATAGCCAACTCCCAAAGGCTGAGCTCCTTCTGGGATGGTGCCATGATGTTGGCAATGTTCATCTTGTGCCTCATTTTTTGGATTCTGGTCTTCCAGAACCCGAAACAGGAAATGCTGTATATCATAGCGTTGACCACTACAATAATCACCATCGGTGTGGTGTTCAGCAGCAAATTGTTACAACACAGCGTCAACTTGATCTTCAACAATGTATTTGTAGTAATTTGGCAGTATAGCATCGTATTGTACATCGGTGTTCTTGTATACGTGTTGTACAAGTTCGTGGCTGAAAAAACCATGTTCAAAATTTGGATGCTCGTCGGCGTCGTAGCAATAATCATGGCATTTGGCTGGTATTTTGCGACTGCCGTTTTTGTGTTTGTCTACTTTGCAGCATGTGCAGCCTTGTTTATCTATCTGATGGTCTCTCAACGGCGGAGCATCAGGGGGGCAAAGATCTATTTGGTCAGCGGGGCAATTGTTATCAGCGCGGTTGCACTATTGGTGGTGTTTATGGACTTCTTTGGAATCAACTACAACGTACACCTTGGCTCAACCTTGCAACTCATATTCTACACCACTATACCTCTGAGCATGCTCATGTACATTAACAGGCGATATCGCGACACGCTTGAGGAAGTCACGGAGCACTCTAAGACAGTGGAGAAACTCAGCCTTGAAAAACAGGAACTATTGCGGAACCAAAACGAGCGGCTTGAGGTGCAAGTCGCCGAAAGAACCGCGGAGTTGCAGGAATCGCTGGAAGAGTTAAAAAAAGCACAGAACCAGTTGATTCAGAGCGAAAAAATGGCCTCATTGGGTCAGCTTACGGCCGGAATTGCCCACGAAATTAAGAATCCTCTCAATTTTGTGACCAACTTCTCAGACTTGACACGCGAGCTAGTGATGGAGGCCCGCGAGGAAATGGCGACACTTGCGTTGACCCCAGACCAAGTAGATCGATTCGAGCCGATCCTTGGCGACATCGAGACGAATGTGTCCAAAATTTACGAGCATGGCCGTCGAGCCGACAATATCGTCAGGGGAATGCTACAGCATAGCCGAGGCAGGTCTGGTGAGCGTCAGCAAACCGATATCAACGAATTGATCGGCGAATACCTGAACCTGGCCTATCATGGATTGCGGGCTCAGGATCCCTCGTTTAACGTGACGCTCATGACGAATTTTGACCCTCAAGTCGGCCTGATCGAAATCGTACCGCAAGATTTTAGCAGGGCCATTTTGAACCTGGTGAACAATGCCTGTTTCGCGGCAGACCAAAAACGTCGTGCGGGAGAGACACCTGGCTTCAAACCGACCGTTACGGTCTCTACCAAAAAAATCGGCAACGAAATCGAGATTACTGTGCACGACAATGGCACGGGTATCCCCGACCATGTGAAGAACAAAATTTTTGAGCCGTTCTTTACCACCAAGCCAACAGGAGTTGGAACGGGTCTCGGTCTTTCGCTTACATACGAGATTGTCGTAAATCAGCACAATGGCTCACTTGAGGTGAATTCTAAGGCTGGAGATTTTACGGAATTTCGTATCATCCTACCACAAACATAATTGTCAAACAAATGTCAAAACCAGTCAAAATCCTTGTTGTGGACGACGAACATGATGTGGAAATCCTGTTCAAGCAGCAGTTTCGGCGCGAAATACGCTCCGGCGAGCTCGAATTGGCCTTTGCATTCTCGGGAAACGAGGCCCTTAAGATACTCGAGTCGACCGAACCTCCCGAAATTCTGTATGTATTCTCAGACATCAACATGCCTGGAATGACCGGTTTGGAATTGCTTGACACGGTCAAACAGAGGTACCCCAAGATTCAAGTGAGCATGATTTCGGCATACGGCGACGATGACAACTACCAAAATGCCATACAGTCGGGTGCAAAGGAATTTTTCACTAAACCCATCAATTTTGACACACTTAGGCAAGAAATCAGATCCTATCTGGACCATAAAGCCTGAAAGAACCACGAATGCTTCACAATAGAATATTAGTTGTCGACGATGAACCGGACCTTCAAATGTTGGTCCTTCAAAGGTTTCGTCACCAGATACGCGAGGGTAGATTTCAATTTGAATTTGCCCACAATGGGGTTGCCGCGCTCCAGAAAATCGATGAGACACCCGACTTCTCATTAATTTTGACTGATATCAACATGCCGGAGATGGACGGCCTCACGCTTTTAGAACACCTCGGGGAGCGTAAACGGGACGACATGAAGGCTGTTGTGGTTTCGGCTTATGGCGATATGGACAACATCCGTACGGCGATGAACCGAGGGGCGTACGATTTCATCACCAAGCCTATCGACTTCACGGATCTCGAGGCGACCATCACGAAGACCATGGGTGAGGTGGGCCGCATCCGCCAGGCACTGGAGGCCCAAAGCAAACTGTCGAACCTGCAATTTGAACTCGACACCGCAGCGCGCATCCAGCAGCGCATCTTGAAGCGAAACTTCCCCGCATTCCCCGATCGAAACGAATTCGACTTGTACGCAACCATGACGGCCGCGAAAGAGGTCGGTGGCGACCTGTACGACTTCTTCTTCATCGATTCCGACCGTCTTGTCTTCTTGGTGGGAGATGTCTCCGGCAAAGGTGTGCCCGCATCCATCTACATGGCCGTGTGCCGAACCATGATCCGCGCCGTGGCATCACAAGTGGTCGATCCGGGCGAATGTCTTCGCAAAGTAAATGAAATGCTGATTCCTGAGAGCGACCTCACCACCTTTGTCACGGTGTTCTACGGAGTCTACAATACGCGGACCGGTGAGGTGCGATATTGCAACGGGGGCCATAATTTGCCCTACATTCGACGGAAAGACGGGAGCGTTGAGATGCTTGAGGACACCGAGGGTCTTCTGCTCGGTAAAATCCCGAAGATTGAGTACGACGTCAAGAAAGTGAAGTTAGAACCCGGCGACCATTTGGTCGTTTTCACCGACGGAGTCACCGAGGCCATGAACCCCGTGGGCGACTTCTATGAGGAGCCACGCCTTGAGGCCGCCATGAGCAAAGCCGATGCCACATCCGCGGAGAGCATCACCAAACACATCTTGCTCGACGTGCTTCAGTTTGCAGCTGGTGCCGACCCCAGCGACGACATCACCGTGCTCGACTTGATGCGCATGAAGTAGGCATTGAGCATTGGGCATTGGGCATTGGGCATTGGGCATTGGGCATTGGGCATTGGGCAAAAATACTTGCTCATCTTATGATCCGTCAGATCTTATCGATTTGCGGTCATATTCATGTTCTTGAATAAGATGCCCGCATTCGTTGTTGTGATCCTGGCTACTTCTTCGATGCTGGTCTGCCACACATTGGCCACAGTTTCGGCAACGACCCTGACATACCCTGGTTCGTTGCGTTTGCCTCGGTGGGGAACCGGTGCGAGGAATGGGGCATCGGTTTCCAAGACAATGCGGTCTTTGGGGAGTTTAGCAAGGGTTTCTGCCACACCCGAATTTTTATAGGTCACCACACCGCCAATTCCCAGGTGCAGACCCAAGTCGATGGCTTTCATGCCCTCGTCATAGGTCCCGTTGAAGCAATGCCACACACCGGAGATCGTGCCATCCTGCACCTCCTCGAAGATGCGAAGCATGTCTGCGGTGCTTTCACGGTTGTGGATGACGATGGGTTTCGAAAGATTGGAGGCAATCTTCAGATGATGGCGAAAGCTCGTGTGTTGTTCGGCTACGAGGTCCCTGCTCCAGTAGTAATCGATGCCTGTTTCGCCTATGGCCACGATATCGTCTGCAGAGCAGGCATCCTCCAGAAGATGTTGATCTCTGGCGGTGCTTTCCGTCACGTCGCATGGGTGGATGCCTGCCATTTTGCCAAAACGGATGCCCAATTGCGGAAGCTGGTCCATCAAGGGGACGGATTCGAGTGTAATGGCAGGCAAGAGAATGGTCTTTACCCCGGCTTCGTATGCCCGTTTACAGACCTCGTCGATGTCGTGCTGTAATTTCGGGTGATAGAGATGGCAGTGAGTGTCGACCAGGTGGATGTCAATCTGTTGCATCCCCCAAGATACGAATTATGAGGCGCTGGTGCGTATCTCCTCAAAGATGCCGATCTTCCGTGGAGTAAATACCAAAACGATACCGGTTAAAATGTGAGGTTGGTTTATGTCGCTCACCTATAACAGTTATTTGCATGTGGACGAGCTGCTGGGACTGCAGCAGTTAAAGTCGAGCCCACCCGAACACGACGAGATGCTCTTCATCGTGATCCATCAGACCTATGAGCTCTGGTTCAAACAAATACTCCACGAGTTGGAGCTGTTCAACTCGCTGCTGGCTTCAGGCAGCACATGGGCTGCCATGAAGACCATGCGGCGCATTTTGACCATCCTGAAAACATTGGTATCTCAGGTCGACATTTTGGAGACGATGACCCCGTTGGAATTCAACCAGTTCCGCAAGTTCCTCGAGAACAGCAGCGGGTTTCAGTCGGTGCAGTTCCGTGAGGTGGAGATGCTGTGTGGAATGAGGTCGCCCCATATGCTCCTCATCCACCCGGAGGGGTCCGAATATCGCCACCGCCTGGAGCAGCGGGCATCGCAGCCAACCATTTGGGAGTCGTTCTGCGGCATGCTGCAAAGCAGAGGGTTCGACATTCAACGCCCTGCCAGAGTGAACGAGCGCGGACTTGTGCACAATCCGTCAGATCACAACCAGGATGTGCTCATCCGTGACGTTCTCAAAAATCCTGAGATTTCGATGCTCACAGAATTTCTCATCGATTTTGACGAGGGACTTCAGGAATGGCGTTATAGACACGTCAAGATGGTTGAGCGCACCATTGGCACAAGAATGGGGACAGGTGGCAGCGATGGTGTTGAGTATTTGAAACGAACCTTGCACCAACACGTGTTCCCTGACCTATGGGTAATCCGCGCCAGATTCTGACCGGGGATCTGGGATCAGTGACCGGGGATTCGATGATCAGGAATCGGTAACCGTCTCACATCATCTCACCTTGCACTTGCTCCTCTTTTCCTATCCTTCGTCTTTCTTCTTTCTTATTTCAACATGCATAACATCGACGATCTTGCTCTGAAGCTTCAGCCCCACTACAGTCATTTTGACGTTGCCAACCGGCTCATGTTCAGCGGACACTCGCATCAGGCATGGCCGGATGTGGCACTCGAGGGCTTGAGGGAGGGGTTCATGGAGGCGGCCAAACTAGTTGACGAGAAATGGCCGTCCGCCTTCGAAAAGGTGGATGTTCTGCGTGGTTGGCTGCGCACGTTCTACGACGACCCTGAGGGATTGTACACGGTGAGCCAAAACACCCACGACGTGCTGGTGAGGCTGCTGTCGTCCTTTGACTGGTCCAGGGGTCGGATCGTGACCACCGATGGGGAATTTCATACGGTCTTCCGGCAGATGAAGAGGCTCGAGGAAATCGGAGTTCCAGTCGTGCGGGTGCCTGTGTTCCCTTTGGAGGGGATCGCCGAGCGCTTCAGGCTGGCCTTGCAGGCTCCCACCACGGTCGTCATCGTCTCGCGCGTTTTTTTCATGAATGCGCTGGTCTTGGATGAGCTTCCGCAGATTGCAGCCATTTGCCGGGAAAAGAACGTGCCGCTAGTCGTAGACGATTACCATGGCACCAACGTGATTCCGATTTCGTTGCGCGACAGCAAGATGGACGACACCTACTGGCTGATCGGAGGTTACAAATACATGCAATGGGGCGAGGGCAACTGTTTCCTCAGATATCCAGCCGACTGTGCGTTGAAGCCTGTGATCACCGGTTGGTTTTCCAGTTTCGGGTCGCTCACACTCGATCGCGACAAAATTGGCATTTTGTACGATGCGGGCGACAACCGCTTCCTCGGCGGCACCTACGACCCGATCTCGCAGTACCGTGCCGCTCGCGTCGTCCGTTTTTTCGAGGATATGGGCATCACTCCGGAGCTTCTTGAGCGTCAGTACCGCACACAGGTACAATTGATTCGTGACGGGTTCAAGGCGCTTGACCTCCCACCCGATGCGATCACGTTGAAGCATGATGTGCCTGCGACATCGACGGGCGGCTTTGTTGCGCTGGACACCCCACACGCTGGAGTGATCAGAACCAAGCTACGGGAGCGCGGCATGTTGACAGACCACAGGAACACGACCCTGCGCATCGGTTGTGCGCCTTACATTAGCTCGGCGCAGATTGACGCGGGGCTTAGGCTGCTTTCGGATGTGGTCAGAGAAATCGAGTGATTTTTACATTTTTTTACATTTGGTGGCGTAAGGATTCGCTTTGGCAAGGCTCTTATGTATAGAGCTGTTGCACGCGGGGTTTTTACTTCGCGGTGCTGCGGCCAGATCGCATGCGGTGACACCATGATGTCACTGTAACGAATAATTTACGAGTCGAAGCTTGGTATTTGAAATCCCCTTACATATATTGCACATATATTCAAACCTACTCTGAAATCCATGTCTACACCTGAACGTCTTCGCGCCTTGGAGCTTGCCGTAGAGCAGCTTGAAAAGACCCATGGAAAGGGCACCATCATGCGGCTCGGCGACAATGCCGTCGTGCCCATCGACGCCATATCAACCGGCTCCATCGCGATCGACCATGCCTTGGGGGTCAACGGCATTCCGAGGGGTCGGGTCACGGAGATCTATGGTCCGGAGTCGAGCGGCAAGACGACATTGACCCTTCATGTGATCGCAGAGGCGCAAAAAGCGGGCGGTTATGCGGCATTTATCGATGCAGAGCACGCCTTCGACGCCAAATACGCCCGAAACCTCGGCATCAAGATCGAGGAACTCCTGATTTCACAGCCCGACAGCGGCGAGCAGGCGCTCGAGATCGCAGAGACGCTGATCCGCTCCGGTGCCCTCGACGTGGTCGTCATCGACTCTGTTGCCGCCTTGGTGCCAAAGGCCGAACTTGAGGGCGACATGGGCGATTCCCACATGGGCCTGCAGGCCCGTCTGATGTCGCAGGCTCTCCGCAAGCTGACGGCCATCGTCGGCAAAACACGCACGGCGGTGATATTCATCAACCAGATACGCGACAAGATCGGCGTGATGTTCGGCAATCCGGAAACAACCACCGGTGGACGCGCGCTCAAATTTTACTCGTCCGTCAGGATCGACATTCGCCGCATCGGAGCCATAAAGAAGGGGGAGGACGTGATCGGCAACCGAACCAAGGTCAAAGTTGTCAAGAACAAAGTAGCCCCACCCTTCAAGGAGTGCGAATTTAACATCCTGTACGGGAAAGGCATCTCCAGGCTGGCCGAAGTGCTCGATTTGGCGGTAGCCAACGACATCATCCAGAAAAGGGGCAGCTGGTATCGCTACGACGGCGACCCGCTCGGCCAAGGTGCCGACGCAGCTATCCAGTTCCTGGAAGAAGATGCCACCATTGCCGCCAAGATCGAGTCCCAGGTCCGCGCAATCCTGAACGGGGAGGCCGCGCCGGCAACACCCGCACTCGCACCGAGCAACGGAGTAGCCGAGGAAGAATAAACTCAAGCGGCATCATTCAGGAGACCTGGAGTCGAAATTTCATTAGTGAAGCCATCACAACCACGAGGCCGTCGCGGGTGAAACCGCCGCGGCCCTTATTCGGGAGGCTGCTTACCCCAGCCATCGCAAAGCCGGCATCAACTGCCGGCTTTGTGCGTTTATTTTGATATCTTTCCCGAGTGAGATCCACCACATTAGATAAATCCATCCGCTTCCTGGCCGTAGTGTTCACACTGGCCATGGCCTTTCTTTTGTTGTACCGTTTTTCAACGCTCGCCATCTATGCGGGCGTGGCAGTAGTGGTTGCCTATTTGCTTGACCCCATTGTCAACAGAATGCAGTCTGGTGGACTCAACCGCACATTCTCGATCCTGATGGTAATCAGCGGACTGTTCCTGATCCTGTATTTCCTATCCACAAATTTGTTCCCACCCATAGTCGAACAGGTTGTAAATCTCGGAAATCAGCTCAATGCCGAGAACATCAACATGATTGCCCGCACCATTGACGACTGGGTCGTCGACAACGTACCCTTCCATGTCGAGACCGGCGTGATCTCCCGGGCCGTCATTCAGTTCATCAACGAGCTTTTCCAGCTCGGCAACTTCCAAAATACGTTCTCCACATTCTTCGGCAATATATTTGGACTGGTCGGCAACGTTTTCACTGCTGTGATCGTGATACCATTGAGCATATTCTTCCTTCTGAAGGATGGCAGCAAACTTCGCCGAAGCGTCCTGCTACTTGTGCCCAACAAGTATTTCGAGACAATCATGTCCATCATCGATAAAACGGAGAAGCGGTTGGGCATCTACTTCAAGAGCGTCATACTGCAAAGCATGATCGTTGCGTTGCTTTCATCAACGCTGCTTACCATGATTGGCTTCAATAATGCCATCATTGTGGGAATCTTTATCGGGGTCGCGAACTCTATACCCTACTTCGGTCCAGCCATCGGTTATATCATCATCGTACTGGTGGCAATATTTGAACGTGGTGACTTAAGTTTGGTTTATCCCGGACTGCTTGCTCAGCTGACAACCCAACTGGTCGACAACATTATTCTACAGCCGCTCATATTTTCAAAGTCGGCCGACATGCACCCGTTGTCCATTCTCTTTATCGTATTCATCGGCGCGGAACTTGGTGGTGTGTTGGGAATGCTGGTTGCCATACCAATTGCCGCTACGATAAATTTGACGATCAAGGAAATTTACTGGAGCTTGAACAACTACCATGTATTCAGATTGAACCGTAAGTAGCCATGCCTTTGAATCGTCTGCCGAAAAATGGTGTCATCGCCATCACGAGCCCGTCATCGCCTGTTGTCCCCGAGAGGCTTGAAAAAGGGGTGCGATACCTCGAAACGATGGGATACCGCGTCGAAGTGGGCCAGTCGAACTATCAGTCGGATGCCTATTTTGCGGGAAGCATCGAAGACAGGGCCAGAGAACTCAACGAGCTGTTTTCCAACCCGAAGATCGACGCCATCATGTGTGGGCGAGGTGGCTTCGGCAGCATGTATCTTCTTCCCCACCTCGATTATGCAGCCATTAAGCAATCGGCGAAACTCTTTGTGGGTTTCAGCGACATCACGGCACTTCAATGGAGCATATGGGCGAAAACTGGTATGCCGACGCTGTCGGCGGGCATGGTTGCCACCGACATGGCCAACGAGCCGATAAATCCGGAATTTGAGTCTGCTTTTTGGGATGTAATCCACTCCGGTAAGTGCGCCTACGACCTTCCCGTGAGCAACACGGCACATATCGTTGAAGGAATTGCGCTGCCTGGAACGTTGGCAGTTGCAGCAAAGATGATCGGCACCGAATGGTTCCCAGATGTCGATGGCACCGTTCTGATCCTTGAGGACGTCGACGAAGCGGTGCATAAAATCGACGGATACTTGGGCCAGTTCCGTATGGCAGGCCTACTGAAGCGGTCGGCTGGGGTTGTGCTGGGCACGTTCACTCCCGTCGAAAAGGAACCCTACCCCGCCGTGCCGCCGCTTGATTCGGTCATCGACCGTATTTTTGACGGGATTGCCCCACCTCTTGCGAGGCACACGAACTACGGGCATATCAAACCCAAAATTGCAGTACCCTGTGGACTCCCAATCTGTGTATCTTTGGGCAAGAATTCCAAAATGTACAACCCGACATCACTCTACGATTTTTGAAACGGCTCGTTGTCTTTGCCTCAGGATCGGGATCCAATTTCCAGTCAATTTTAGACGCGATCGCAAAGGGCGATATTTCGGCGGCATGCGTAGGCCTGATCTGCGACCGAGAGGGAATCGGGGCAATAGATAGGGCGATGTTGGGCAAGGTGCCCGTTTATGTTGTCAGAAGGAGGGACTTTGAGGATTACGGCAACTATGCGTTGGCGCTGACGGCTCAGCTTCAGAGCCTGGATCCGGATCTCATCGTGCTGGCCGGATACCTGAGCAAAGTACCCGACATGGTCGTGGACAATTGGCGTGGTAAAATCATCAACATTCACCCCGCATTGCTCCCGAAACACGGCGGCAAGGGATTCTACGGCATCAATGTTCACGAAGCCGTCTTGGCATCCGGCGATTCGGAGTCGGGCTGCACCGTGCATTTTGTGGATGAAGTCTATGACAACGGCTCCATCATTGCCCAAGCCACGGTTCCCGTTTTGGGCGACGACACTCCCGAGCTGCTCCAGCGCCGCGTTCTTGCCGAGGAGCACAGGCTGCTGCCAGCCGTCATCCAAACACTCATCAATCCAATCGTTTAAAAATGGCCGGACTCACAGCCTATCCAATACACAAAGACCCACTCGTAATAAAACGGGCCCTTTTGTCGGTGTCCGACAAATCCGGCCTTGAACCCCTTGTAAGGGCATTGCATGGTGCAGGCGTCCAACTGCTGTCAACCGGTGGCACGAGGAAGGCCATCGAGGCGATGGGTGTGCCGGTGACCGACATCTCCAAGGTCACAAATTTCAATGAGTGCCTCGATGGCAGGGTGAAGACACTGCACCCGGCAGTTCATGCCTGTTTGCTTGCCCGGATGGACGTAGAAGGCGACCGTATCCAGATGGAGCAGTTGGGGTTCGACGCAATCCAACTCGTTGTCGTGAATCTGTATCCGTTCGAGCAGACAGTGGCCAAGGCCGACGTCACCCCTGCCGACGCCCTCGAGAACATCGACATTGGCGGGCCCACCATGATACGTGCAGCCGCAAAAAATGTGGGCCATGTCTGCGTATTGACTGATCCCTCACAGTACCATGAATTTACGGAAGAACTGGCAAGGGGTCCCGTCTCCTTCGAGCTTCGGATGAGGTTGTCAACCCAGGCATTCAACCGTATTGCAGCCTACGACACGGCCATAGCAAGCTATATGATGGGGTTAGATGCCACAGAACCCAAGCCATGGCTTCAACTGTCGCTGCCTCTTCAGCAGTCGCTGAGGTATGGCGAGAATCCTCACCAGCCGGCGGCCGTCTACGGTAACCAGCACGAGTACATCGACTGCTTCCATGGCAAGGAGCTCAGCTACAACAACTACCTCGATGTTGATGCCGCGCTGTCCATCATTGGTGAATTTGACAACGATGAACCTGTGTGCGCCATCATCAAGCATACTGTGGCTTGTGGTGTTGGAACGGGCTCCAATCTGTTGGAGGCATACAACCGCGCATTTGAGACCGACACCGTCTCCCCATTCGGCGGGATCGTGATTGTGAACAAAGAACTGGATGCCATCACAGCCCAGGCCATCGACAAAATATTTACAGAGATCATCATAGCACCTGCATACACCGACGATGCGAGGGCATTGCTGGCAAAAAAGGCCAACCGGCGCCTCATCGTTCAGAAAAAACCTTTGAGTGGGCAGAATCGGTACATCAGGTCCGTTTTTGGGGGCGTTTTGCAGCAGGCTCCCGATCTGGATCTGGAGCTGCCCGAAAATTGGGATGTCGTGACGGAGCGTAAGCCGTCCGCCTCCGAGATGCACGATATGGTATTCGCGTGGAAGGTGGTGAAACACGTCAAGTCGAATGCGATCGTCTTCGTGCGCGACGGCCAAACCCTTGGAATTGGCACCGGTCAGACAAGCCGTGTCGACTCGGCCGAGATTGCCGTAATGAAAGCAGAAAAAGCGAGACTCAACCTGCATGGAAGTGTGGTGGCATCGGATGCATTCTTCCCCTTTGCCGACGGTGTGGAGGCCGCCGCTGGAGCCGGTGCTACGGCTGTGATTCAGCCGGGGGGCAGTGTTCGCGACGCCGAGGTAATCGAGGCAGCGAACCGATTGAACCTCACTATGATATTTACCGGCGTAAGGCATTTCAAGCATTAAATTTACTGTGTTTCTGTGCAGATTAAGATTCGCTTATGCCATAGTTTCGTCGTAAATTCCGCCACATATATTTTTTGCTCCGCTCCTTATTTGTCCCGATGACTTCAACGCCACCCGTACCTAAATTATCTTCGAACAATAAGAAATCCGGGTTTCTTGACTGGATGTACGCCGACATTGCCATCGATCTTGGCACGGCCAATACGCTGATCTATATGCGCGGCCACGGGATTGTGTTGAACGAGCCGTCTATAGTAGCCCTCAACCCTCAAAATCAAGCCGTGGCCATCGGCCATGAGGCAAGGCTGATGCACGAGAAAACGCACCGCGACATCCGCACGGTGCGCCCGTTGCGCGACGGTGTAATCGCCGATTTCGAGGTGGCGGAGATGATGATCAAAGGCATGATCAAAAAGGTGAAGACAAAATGGTACACCACGACCCGGAAGATGGTGGTTTGCGTACCGAGCGGCATCACCGAGGTCGAGCGTCGGGCCGTGCGCGACAGCGCCGAGCATGCAGGGGCTAAGGAAGTCGCCCTCGTCGACGAACCGATGGCAGCCGCTATCGGAATCGGACTCGACGTACACGAACCCGTCGGCAACATGATTGTCGACATTGGCGGCGGCACCACCGAAATCGCCGTGATCGCCTTGTCGGGCATCGTGTACTCACAGTCGGTGCGCCTTGGTGGCGATGAACTCAACGAAGACATTATCAACTACTTCCGCCGCAATCACAATCTTCTGATCGGCGAGCGCACGGCGGAGCATGTCAAATGCATGATCGGGTCGGCTGCACCCCTCGACGAGGAGCTCGAAATCACTGCCAAAGGCCGCGACTTGGTCAACGGAGCACCCCGCACCCGCACTGTGTCGTCAAAAGACGTTCGCGAGGCGATTTCCGAATCGGTGAACACCATCATTGAATCGATCACAAAATCGCTGGAGCAAACTCCACCCGAACTCTCTGCCGACATTCTCGACCGCGGCATCATGCTCACAGGCGGCGGAGCCCTGCTGAAGAACCTCGACCGACTGATCACCGAAACGACTGACCTGCCCGTTCATATCGCAGAGGACCCCCTCACGGCCGTCGTTCGCGGAACCGGTGCCGTCCTTGAGAATTTTGACTACTACAAAAGTGTCGTATCCTAACCGCTGACATAAGCCCACTCTATGCAGGCACTCATAGAAAAGATCGGAGATGCCCGCGTCCACTTCATAACGGCGCTGATACTTATCGGTGCCTTGACCATGGTCGTTTTTCGGTATGAAGGAGGGCTGAACAATGTTCGAAGAGTATCCCTGGCGGCCTTCAGCTACATCGAGCAACCCCTCTCGCAATGGCGAGTGTACAGGAAGGCGCTCCAGACCAATGAGGAACTCCGCAGGCAGAACATCCAGCTGCTCGACGAGGTCTCGAGGCTGCGCTCGGCGCGCTACGAAAACGAGGAGCTGCGCGAACTGCTGGGATACCGTGATTCGAGCCGATACGATCTGTACCCGATTGTAGTGGTGGGAAAAGAGATCACCGGGCTGAACAACATCCTCACAATCAACGCCGGCCATCATTCGGACCTCGATGTGGGAATGCCCGTTGTCAACTCCAGCGGCCTGATCGGACGGATCATCCTCACAGGTCCCAATCATTCCATCGTGATGCCCTACATCGACATTCGCAGCCGCATCAGCGCGAAGCTGCAAGGGCTTCAGACGGGCGGCATCGTCTCGTGGGAGGGCAAACGAATCGACGAGCTCATCATGAGCACGATCCCGCGCACGGTCCAGGTCGACTCTGGCATGGTGGTCGAAACGTCCGGATTCAGTAACGACCTGCCTGCGAACATTCCGATCGGAACCGTGATCCGAACGCTGCCTGACCCGGGCAAAGACACACAGACGCTATATGTGCGTCCATTCGTGAATTTGTTCGAGGTTTCGGAGGGTTTCGTCATACGTTTCCGACCCGACACAGCGGTCATACGTCTTCAGGAGCTTTATTTGGAGCAGTTCCAATGAGAGGGGAACTCTTGCGCGACATGCTGTGGGGCTTTGTGTTTCTGTTGCTCCAATTGGCCGTGTTCCGACATTTGAGCATCTTCGGCATGCAGATCGACGCTGTTCTGATTTACTGCCTGTTTCAGGTGAACCGGCGCGACCGGACCACCGCCATCTTGACCTGTGCCTTTTTCGGCCTGATGCAAGACGCCTTCCTTGACCTTTGGGGCCTGAATTTGTTTTCCAAAACGTTGACTGCCTACATTCTCACCTTTTTCGTCAGGGCGACCGAAGAGGTGCGAATGCCGACAATCCAGGTGTTTTTGGCCGTTTTTTTAGCTACTATATTACATAACTTGGTATTTTTAGGGGTGGCGTATTTCAGCGAGGGTCACGCCGTACAGGTCATCTTCTGGCGGCACTTGATCGGCAGCAGCCTGTACACCGCTGTGATCGCAACATTACTCCACCTCTTTCACCGCTACTGACCGACTCGATACGGATCATGGTTGACGCAAAAAAAATTCATATCCAAACATCCATTCGGGTGCTTCAAGGGATCGTTCTTGGGATAGCTTTTGTCATGATCGGTGCGTTGGTCAAAATGCAGATCATCGATTACGACAAACATACGCCAAAATCGGAGAGCAATGCCCTACGACGCGAGTACATCGAGGCCGCACGTGGCCTGATTCTTGACCGCAAGGGACGCATCATGGTGTCGAACACGCCGATCTATTCGATCACTGTGGTGCCGGCCGATTTCAAATGGGAGTCATTATCGCTGCTTGCCGACCTGATCGAGCAAGAACCAGCAGAGCTTGAGGCTACCATACGGGCTGCAGCCAGAGAAAACAGACTCCGCGCGGTCCGCATAGCAACCGATGTGGATTTCGCCACATTCTCGCGTGTGCAGGAGAATATCTGGCGTTTGCAGGGCGTATCGCATCAGATCGAAAGCAAGCGAAGCTACGAACATGGAGTGATGGGATCCCATATGTTCGGCTACTTGCGGGAGGTGACCCGCGATGAGCTCGAAGCAAACCGCGAAATCTACCGGATGGGTGATGTCTCCGGCAAAAGTGGGATAGAGCAAACCTACGAAAAAAGCCTACGGGGTGCCACCGGAACCTCACTCGTTCGGGTCACGGCAAGGGGGAGGTCGTTGGGAGCTTACGAAAACGGAACCCATGACGAGATACCCGTCAAAGGGTCGGATGTCGTCACCACGATCGACATGGACCTGCAGATGCTCGCCGAAAAGCTCATGCAGAACAAGACGGGCGGACTCGTTGCGATCGATCCTCGCGACGGAGCCATTCTGGCGATTGTGAGTGCACCGCAGTACGACCTGAACAAACTCTCAGGCAAGCTCGACAATAACTACTGGGCCGAAATCAACACCGATAAGTCCCGTCCCCTTTTCAACCGAGCGATTTCGACACGCCAACCTCCAGGATCGACCTTCAAACCCGTAATGGGACTCATTGGGCTCGATTTGGGCATCGTGACTCCGGAAACTCGCGTTTTTTGCAGCGGTGGTTTTTATAAAGGACGATTGTACAAATGCACCGACTCCCACGGATCGGTCAATTTGGAGGAGGCCATTTTGCATTCGTGCAATACGTACTTCTTCGACATGATGGACAAGATTGGAACAAGAAAACGGTTCCTTGATTGGAAGCGGCATGCCAACGACATGGGCCTGGGCATCCAAAATGGAATCGACATTCCGCAGGAGGCATCCGGAATCATCCCTGACAGCGCCTATTTCGACCGTGCTTTCGGGGTCAACCGTTGGGGGATAGGCGACATCATAAGCCTTGGGGTTGGCCAGGGCGTCATATCAATGTCGCCACTGCATGTGGCACTTTCTGCCGCCGAAATAGCAAATGGCGGATATTGGGTACAGCCACACATCGTGAAGTCGATTCGGAATGTTGACGGGTCGATCGATTACACCAATCCGGAAAAACACAAGATCTCCTGGATAAAGGACGAGCATCTTGATGTCGTGCGCAAAGGCATGCTCAGGATGGTGCAAGAGGGCGGTGGGCGGCATTATGCCAAATTGGACTCCTTCCTCGTTGCCGGCAAAACGGGCACCGCACAAAACCCACACGGCGAAGACCATGGCTGGTTTGTGGGTTTTGCTCCGTTCGACAACCCTCAGATCGCCATCGCGGTCATTTATGAGAATGGCGGATATGGAATGCCCTCAGCCTCGCCCATTGCCGGCCTGCTAATGGAACAATACCTATACGGCAGAGTGAAACGCACCCACTTGATTGACCACGTGGTAAATTATAAACCCGTTCCGACCAAGGCAAACCGATAACGATGGAATGGACGAGGCATCTTGAATGGGCGGTGATCGGTATTTGGATTTCGCTTGCCGTAATTGGACTGGTTGCCATTTATAGTGCCACTCAAGGGCCGGGATCCGAATTTTTGCCGGTTGGTATTCAAGGCAACTTCTTCAAGCAGAGCATATTCGTGGCCGTGGCTGCAGTAATGCTCGCAGTGGTGCAATTCATGCAGCCGAGAATTTTTCAATCCAGCTCATATGTTTTCTACTTGCTCTGCCTGGCTTTGACCTTGGCCACCATTTTTATCGGAGTCGAAATTAACGGTGCTCGCTCATGGATTCGGATTGGAGGCATCAATCTTCAGGTTTCCGAGCTTACCAAATTTGCGACTGTGCTGGCAGTGTCCGCGTTTTTGTCGGGACAGCGCGATATCCTCGGAGAACGCATTGGCCCGGCCTTAGTCGCGGTTATTTTGATCATTATTCCGGCGGGTATCATTTTCCTTCAAAACGACACGGGAACTGCCTTAGTTCTCATTGGCTTGATCCCAATCATGCTGTTTTGGTCTGGTATCCCTTACGGCATCGCAATTTTAATGATTTCGCCGGCAGTGATCGGTTATTTCTCGATCATAGAATGGTATTACGGTGTAATAGCTGCAGTGTTTTTTTCGGGGCTCATCTTTTTCGTGCAACGTCGCACATGGCTCACTATTTCGAGTGCTGCCATTGGGTTGGCCGTAGTTTCGTCGGTCCAAATTATTCTTTTCCGCGTTCTTCAGCCGCACCAGCGAGCGCGTATAGAAGTATTCACGAACCCCGAATCGGATCCGCTTGGAGCCGGATGGAACGTGCTTCAGGCTCGCACTGCGATTGGGTCGGGTGGGGTGACGGGAAAAGGATTTTTAGAGGGCACCCAGACTCAACTGAGGTTCATACCGGAACAGTGGACCGACTTCATATTCACCGTGATCGGTGAGGAGTTTGGATTTATCGGCGGTGCCTTGGTGATCATGTTGTTTGCACTGCTCTTGCTGCGACTGCTCACCTTGGCGGGTATGCACAAGCACCCATTTGCTCAGATGGTCACCGTGGGAGTGGTGGGTATCATTCTCATTCACATGGTCGTAAATTTGGGCAGCGCTCTGGGTCTGCTCCCGGTAATCGGCATTCCTCTGCCTTTCATATCGTATGGCGGTAGCTCGTTCTTGGTGAACACGTTCATGTTGGCCGTATGCCTGAACATGTGGCACCATCACAGAGAATTGAGCATCTACGCTGGTTGAAACGGGCTGCTCGTGCGCAGTGCGAATGATCGCCTGTGATGCCTCGTAAAACCGTATTTCTGCAAAGCTTCGAAATGCGCCTTCGTAGGGTAGCCTACGTTGCTGTCCCACTGATACTGTGGATACTCCATGTGCAGCTCCCTCATTAGCTGATCTCTGTACGTCTTCGCAAGAATGGAGGCGGCAGCTATGCTTGCCGAACGATTGTCGCCCTTCACAAGGCAGGTATGGGGCACCAAACACGATGTGAACCTGTTTCCGTCCACAAGTAAATGGTCAGCTAACGCTTGCTCCTGCTCGACACAATCCAGCATGGCCCGAATGGATGCGCCCAGTATGTTCAGCCGATCAATATCCGACGTAGAACGCTCAGCTATATGCCAAAAAGCAGCGTTCTCCTTTATCCAATGAGAGAGGTCTACGCGCTCAAGCTCCGACATGGTTTTACTGTCGCGCAATCCTTCGTGGCTGACCCCCGGCTTGAGGATGACACCGGCAGCGACAACCGGTCCGGCAAGGCATCCTCTGCCTACCTCATCAAGACCCATGATCCTGTTCGCACCTTCCCTCCAAAGCACACGTTCAATTTGGAGGCGGTCAGGATTTTCTTTTTTGTTTACGGCTTGCATCACTAACTTGTCTGGCGCTACTGCGCGAATGATTTTCGATTGTCGGAAGTTATCAAATTATGCGCTTCCTCTACCAAGCTTGGCACGACAATTTACCGTCAGATGGACAACCCACTTTTGATAAGCTTTGGGATTTGTTCCAACAGTTGTTGCTTATTGCCAGCGGCGATGTGGCACAGGCCCTGCGTTGGCTCACACAGTTGGACAAAGAATATAAAATCACCGACAATGATGAGGGCTACTCCATTGGCGACTTCATCAAAGACCTCGAAGACAAGGGTCTGATTGAGTACGACGGCGACCGAAACGCCATGGTGATGACGTCAAAGTCGGAACGGAGCCTGCGAACAAGATCGCTCGAAGAGGTGTTCCGAAATCTCAAGCGGGGTGAAATGGGGTCGCACAGAACGGCTGGAACCGGCCGTGGACCGGAACCGGAGGCAGAAACCAAGAAATGGAACTTCGGCGACGACATCCACCGCATCGATGCACCCAACTCCCTGCTAAATGCGTTGCAGCACAGTTCCATAGATGCGTTCAACCTCAAAGAAGACGACCTCATGGTGTACGAAACCGACCATAGCACGTCGGTAGCCACCGTGTTGATGATCGATTTGAGCCACAGCATGATTCTGTATGGTGAGGATCGCATCACACCTGCGAAAAAGGTCGCTCTCGCTTTATCTGAGCTCATCATGAACCAGTATGAAAACGATTCGCTCGACATCATCGCATTCGGAAACAGCGCCTGGCCTGTCACCATCAAAGACTTGCCATACCTGCAGGTAGGACCATACCACACAAACACACAGGCAGGTCTGGAACTGGCTCGAAGCATCTTGCAGCGCAAAAAGTACGCTAACAAGCAGATTTTCATGATCACCGACGGCAAACCGTCAGCCATGATGGACAATGGGAAGCTGTATAAGAACAGTTTCGGATTGGACCGTAAGATCGTGAACCGTGTCCTTCAGGAAGCCGTCAAGTGCCGGCGCGATAAAATCCGCATAACGACGTTCATGATAGCCAGTGACCCCTATCTGCAGGGATTCGTGCGAGAGATGACAGAGGCAAACCACGGTCGGGCATATTATGCAACACTCGACAACCTGGGTGGTTACATCTTTGAGGACTACATTCGGAATCGCCGAAAGTCGGTGAGATAAAAAAAGCCGATGCGGTTGACATCGGCTTTTGATAATCTTGGTATTGTCCTACTCGATCAGAGTTCGAGCTTTTCGATGACCCTGCGCGTGATGTTCAGAGTTTCTTTGGCTTCGTCAGACACATAAAGCAGGATGATGTCACCGTTGCTCGTCCTTGGATTGAGCACGAAGGTCAAACCCATTTCGTTCGCAACGTCAGCAATACCTTTTTCGATCTTCTCGAAAAGTGGCGTAAGTTGCGTCTGTTGCTCTTTCATCAAATCTTCCTGGTACTGGGTCTGGAAGTTGGTGAGCTTTTCGCGCATGTCTTCGAGTGCACGCTCCTCGGTGGCGCGGGCGTCGTTAGACAGTACGGAGGCCTTCTGTTGATAGTCGCCGGCGCGCTTCTCAAAGTCTGCCTGCAGTTTGGTGAACTCGTCCCGCTTGCGCTCAGCGAAGTTCTGAAGTCTGCGCTCAACGGCGGCATATTCGGGCATTTTTACCAGAATCTCCTGGGGATCGACGTAGCCGATCTTGAGGGTCTGCGCTTCAGACACACCGATCGCAACGGCGAGCATAATGAATAATCCGAAAAGAAAACGTTTCATGGCGGGCTGCTTATTGAACCAGTTTTGCAACAACCTTCTCCGTGATATTCAGGCGTGTCTTGCCATCGTCCGATATGAAGAGAAGTATCGATTCACCTTGGCTGGTCGATTCGTTAAGCACATAGGTCAAGCTCAGCTCCTTTGCGACGGCGCTGATGGCGTTGTCGATTCGTTCGAGCACAGGACGCAGCAGCTCATTGCGCTTGTTGGCCAGTTCCTGCTGAATCTCGACCTGGAGACCCTGGAGGGCTTCCTCTTCGGCAATCAAGCGCTGCTCTTCTTTGTCGCGTGCATCGTTCGACATGACGGATGCATTCTGCTGAAAACGCTGCACATCTGTCTGAAACTTTTGCACACGGGTGGTGAACGTGGTTTGACGGCTTTGGGCCAAATCGTTTAACTCTTTCTCGATGGTAGCTGTTTCGGGCATACGCTCAAGCACGTCCTGCGGATTTAAGTATCCAATTTTAAGCTCCTGAGCCTGCAATGGAGCGACCATTACGAGCAGTACAGCCAAAACTGCAAAAAGGCGATTTGCCATCTTTATCATCATTAGTGGTGTGGGGTTTTCCTTGGGGGATTTTGGGTCTAGTCTGGTAAAATAACCATTTTTTTTCTACTGGCCAGTCGTGGTGTCAACATCGATGCCCAGTTCCTTGAGAACGTCGTCGCTCAAATTCCATTGTGGCTTCGTATATAAAAACAGGAAGTCGCCGGAGCGGTCAAATACGAAGTCGTAGTTACCGCGTTCGGCCACTGTCCGTACGGCTAACATGATTTTCTGCTGGATGGGCTCCAATAAGGACTCCTGCGTCTTGTAATATTCTCCGTCGGGACCATACTTCGACTGAACAAAACGCTCCTTGTCGGCAATTTTCCGGTCAATCTCTTCCTGTTTGTCTTTTCGCACCTGCTCCGTGTACAATATTTCCTTGGCCAGCAGATCCTTTTTCAGCTCGTCGATTTCCTTTTCCATAGTTCCAATTTCCGTAGCCCATCCCTGCACTACCGTAGCCAGTCGTTGTTCAACGCCACTGTAATCGGGCAGCTTGGACAGTATGTAGTCGGAGTCAATAAATCCTGTCTTTTGATTTTGGGCTATCGTGTCGTGCCCTTGCGAAAGAGCAAACAATACGACGATGCCCAAAGCTGATAAGCGAAGGAGTGTCATCATGGTCAGAACGGTGCTCCAATGTTGAAGAGGAATTCCCAGCGGCGAGGCAGGATGCTGGTGCCGAACACGCCGTCGAAACGGTATCCATAACTCAAGTCGACGAGACCCAGAATGGGCAGGAATATACGCGTGCCAACGCCGGCTACTCGCTTCACATCGAACGGATCGTAGGTGTTGAAGGAACGGTATACATTTCCGGCTTCAGCGAAAGCATAAGGAATAAGCTGCAACTGGGCATTTGACACGAGCGGGTAACGTATCTCGGAGGAGTATTTATTGTATATCCGCCCACCTATCGGCTGACCATCCACATACGGTGTGATGGAGCCGCCCAATCCGCCGGGGAAGCCCTTCAGGTCGATGTTGTCGTTCGTGAACGACTGGCGCTGCTGAAGTGGTGTGCCACCCATGTAGAATCGCTGGAACTGGCTTCGGTCCTGATCGCCGAACCATCCGAGGTGCCCCCACTCAAGACCAAATGACGTGACAAGCTTGCCTACGATCGGAATATGGTACTGATAGGTCGTCTTTAACTTGTAATATTGCGAGAAGTTGAAGACCGGTGGGGCAAACTCGGCCGAAAGCGAGAGCTTGGATCCACTGCTCGGCGAAATGAAATTGTCGAGTGAGTTACGTTCAATCGAGGTTCTGAAACTCAACAGGAACGTGTTGCCACTGGCGCCGAAGAACTGGCCGTCCTGGTCGTCGACGTTATACTTCTGAAGAATGATCGCATTCGACTGAGAGAAATAGTCGTCGGGCCACGTCAAGCGACGCCCCATTGAGACCGATGTGGAGAAGAGCTCGTACTTGAAGGACGACGTGCTGTACAGGCTGTAGGACGTGTTGAAGCCAAGCGACGTCGGTTTGCCATTCAACCAAGGCTCGCTGAATCCGATGTCATAGTTTTGATACCCGCGACCCGTAACCTGGATGCCCAGCGAAAGACGCTGGCCGTCGCCGGTAGGCAGGATGGAGTAGGCGTCGCGGTTAAACATGTTCTGCACCGAGAAGTTGTTGAAGTTGACCCTCGCCGACAAGATCATCCCAATACCGCGGCCGCCGAAGCCCCCCGAAAGTTCGAAGTTGTCGGTTCCGGTCGTCTCCTCCAAGTTGTAGGTGATGTTCGTTGTCTTGTTTTCGTAGTCGACATCCAACTGGGGGTCTATCTTCTCAGGCACAAAATAGTTCAAGGTCTGAAGCTGGCGTATCGAGCGTATGATGGCCGAACGGCTGTAGGTTTCTCCCGGATAGGTGCGCAACTCGCGTCGAATCACATTGTCGTGGGTCCTGGTGTTTCCCTTGATGTCCACTTTTTCGATTGTTGCGATCTCATCTTCGATGATGAAAAAATCCAGGTCGAGCGAATCGGCGCCAACGACGTTGATGCTTGGTTCAATTCGGAAAAACAGGTAGCCTAGATTTTGGTGAATCGATGTGATGTCCGTTTCGTCCTTGTTGATCTGAAGGTTCTCCTCGAAGAGCGTTTCATTGAAAACATCACCCTTGTTGAAGCCGAGAGCCTCGTTCAGACGCTCTTCTGTGAAAACCGTGTTGCCATCCCAGTTGATGTTTCGCACGAAGTACTGGGGGCCTTCAATGATGTTCAAATTGATCTGGATGCCTTCCTTGCGGCCGAAATCGGTGACGAACACAGAGTCGCTCACAATCTGGATATCCCGGTATCCCCTGCTTTTGTAGAAGGTGACCAGGTTTTCCTTGGCTGTTTCGTACTTGTCCTTTTTGAAGAGCTGACGAGCCAGACGGAACCACGTGTTCTCCTTCACTTCTTTCATTTTCTTTTTCGCAACCCGGTCAGACACGGTCTCGTTGCCTTCGATGTTGATGCGCTCTATCTGGAGCCTCTTCCCGGGGTCTATCGTAAAATAGAGCTTTGCCCTGTTGAGCACCGAGTCGGTTACCTCCACGCGGGTTTCAACATTGGTGTAGCGGTATCCTTTTTCGAGATAATATCTTTTGATGGCGTTCTCGGCCTGTGAGATGGACGAGCTGGTCACACCCAGGCCTGTAAGCAGTGGCACGCGCTCCCGTACTTCGCGCCGCGCAGATTTCTTGATGCCCAAAACCTCGAAACTCTCCAACCGTGGCTGTTCCCTCACGTAAATGGTGAGGTAGATGCCGTCTTCGGTTCTCCCCGAGTCCAGAATTTGCACGTCGGAGTACAGACCTGTTCGGTAGATCCTCCTCAAGGCGTTCGTGATGGCAGCTCCTGGGACCAAGATCTCCTCGCCGACCTGTAGCCCTGTGGTTGCTACGATGAACGGTTCGTTCGTTGACTGATGCCCCGTTACGGTAATCCCCAAAATTTTCAACAATTTGGGATCGCCGTCGACAGGGTTGGCAAGATTCAGCCGTGTTGTGTCGCTCACGACAACCTGGGCGACCGCATGGGATGCATGACCCGCAAGGAGCAACAGGGTAATGAGTAAAGTAAGGTAGACGCTTTTCTGTGGCACGCCGAGATTAACGATAGTTTCTTGAAATTATTTCAGATGCAGAGTCACGATGTGGGTTTCTGTATCTGTTCGGAGGTTTTACCAAAACGACGTTCGCGCTTTTGGTAAGATGCGATTGCCTGCATCAGGTTTGGCCTGCGGAAGTCGGGCCAGTAAGTATCGGTGATGACGAGTTCGGAGTACGCCAACTGCCACAGCAGGAAGTTGCTGATACGGTACTCCCCGCTGGTGCGGATGATCAAGTCGGGATCGGGGATTTCGGCCGTCGACAGGTGTGCGCTGATCAGTTCGTCGGTGATGTCGGACGGATCCAATTCGCCGTGTTTGACCTTGTCTGCAATTTTACGCGTTGCCTCGGTGATGTCCCATCTTCCGGAATAGCTCAATGCGATGCAGAGCATCATCCGGTCGTTGTTCTTTGTGGTTTCGATCGCCTCGCTCAACTCGCGGCGGATGTTGTCGGGCAGGCGGTCGATTTGGCCGATCGCCACGAGTCGGATGTTATTCTCGTTCAACCGGCCGGCCTCTTTGCGCAAAGCACGTATCAGGATGCGCATCAGGGCGTTCACTTCCGTTTTTGGCCTGTTCCAGTTTTCGGTCGAAAATGCATACAATGTCAGGTATTTCACACCTATTTCGGCACATGTCTCCGTGATTTCACGGACGCTGTCAACGCCAGCTTTGTGGCCCATCACGCGCATGCCACCACGGCTGTTGGCCCACCGGCCATTGCCGTCCATGATGATGGCAATATGCCGCGGTACTGCGATGCGCTCTTCAGATCGCACCGTTTCGTCGTTGGCTTTTGTGGTGGTGGTCAATAGTGCTTCCATAGTGGGTCAACCCATGATATGCTCTTCGAGTGCCAGCATCTCGAGCAGGGTTACGGCGGCCTCGCCACCTTTGTTGCCGCGGTCAAGACTCGCACGCAGCTGTGCCTGTTCCTCGTTGTCGACAGTCAGGACGCCGAAGGCGATGGGCCGGCGCATCTCGAGCATCACTTGCATCACGCCGTCACTTGCGGCACCGGCCACGTAATCGAAATGTGGCGTGGCTCCACGAATGACGGCTCCCAATGCTATGATGCCGTTGTATCGGCCTGTTTCGAGAGCCATTCGCGCAGTGATCGGAATCTCATAGGCGCCCGGGCACCAGAACACGTCGACCTGAGCGCGCTGCAACCCGAGCATTTCACATGCCCTGAGTGCACCCTGCAGCAACTGGTCGGTAATGTGGTTGTTCCAACGAGATACGACGACCCCGACACGGGTTCCTTCCGGTATCTTTAAATGCTCTGGAATGCCAAGGGTAAAATCAGCCATAAACCGTAAATTACGACTCAATTGCGAGAAATGCAGACTTTATTGCCTTACATCGGTTTTTCATTTTCGTGACCATGTCCAAATCGGCATAGATGTACCCGAAGTAGCTGAAATCTTGGAACCGAAAGCCATGAAAGTCGCTTCCCGCAGTCACGATCAGGTCGTGTTTCTGTGCGAGCACCTTGTATTTGGTCTGAATGGTGTAACCATGCGACGGATGAAGATATTCAAAGCCGTCGATGCCCATCGCTATCAGCTCTTCAAGCTGATCTTGCGAATAATGCATGCCGGGGTGTGCCAATACGGCAACTCCTCCCGCTTGGTGGGCGGATTTTACCAAGTCGGCCACTTGTATGTGGTCGAGCGGAACGTAAGCGGGTGCCGAGTTTCCGATGAACCGGTCGAAAGCATCCCGGCTGTGTGTCGCATACCCCGACTTCACCATGGCCGTTGCGATATGGGGTCTGGTGATCACGTCGGCTTCGTCTGAAATCAGATCCTCGATCTTCAGAAAAACTCCCATATCCTTGAGTTTGTCGAGGATCTTGCCGGCCCTGCTCCTGCGTATGCGCTGCTGTGCACTTAGCATCGACTTCCATCCCGCATCGCGATGGTCCACGCCGTAGCAAAGCACATGACACTCCCGGTCGTTGTAGGAGGCGGTGACTTCAACGGCCGGAATAACCTCCACACCGAGCGCCATTCCAGTCATTGTCGCCTCGTCGACACCCTCCATGGTATCGTGGTCCGTAATGGCAATGCACGACATGCCATAATTCTTCGCCCTGTGCACCAACTCCGATGGAGTGAACTTCCCGTCGGAACAAGAGCTATGCATGTGCAAATCTGCCTTAAATGCATCGGCGGACATCAGTTCCTGGGTTGTAGTAGGGATTGGTAGGCCGAAGTGTCCGCGATGAGCCCGACTGCCCGCTCAATCAGCGGATCGTACGCCATGCGCACCTTAAGCCTTTCAACGGGCCCACCGGCTTTGGAGGCCAGCTCAAGGTGGAGCTCCTGCTTGACGGACGGTTTGTTTGCTCGCAAGTCTGCATCTTTCTTCTCGTTCACCAATTTACGCAAGGCCTGCAGCTGCGCCCTCGACTCGGCTGCCAGACCATTGCTGGATAAGCTGGATTCAAGATCTGCGATCATGACTTCGCTCTGTGTCGAAAAATTGAAGCCATCCTTTTTCAGCCATGCCAAAAAATCTTCAAAAATGGCATCTGGCAACTCCTCTGCGCCTTTGGCCACCTCCTTCTCGGTCTGGGTAGCATAAAAGAAGTATCTACTGTTTTGAAGCAGTGCGACCTCGACCATGGTGGGAACCCGTTGCTTCATGGCTATGTCGGGTTCGATTCCGGCACCGTCGTAAACCGTTCTTCCGGCCCTTGTCTTGAATGGGCGACGCAACGAATCCGGCAGGGTGCTGTTCGCACCGAACGAGTTACCGTCATGCGCATATTGAATGGCCTGAATGCTGCGGCCACTTGGGATGTAATACTTTGAGACGGTGATTTTCATGCTGATGTCATACGAAAGAGGACGTATGATCTGAACCAGCCCTTTTCCAAAGCTGCGCTCCCCGATTATTACGCCACGGTCAAGGTCCTGCGCCGCACCGGCCACGATTTCGGACGCCGACGCACTTCCGCCATCCTGCAAGATCACCAGCGGCACATCGGGTAACAAAGCGGGCTCTTCGGTTGCATACGAGAAATGCGTGTCGGGGGTGCGTCCACGTGTGCGCACGACCTCAACCCCCGGCCCGACGAACTTGTTGATCGTCTTCACGGCTTCATCTAACAAACCGCCCGGATTGTTGCGCATGTCGAGGACGAACCCATCGAGGGGGCCTTCGTCGAGCATGCCTTGGATTGCGACACGCAGTTCGGCAGCTGTGCCTTGACCAAATCGGCTGATGAGTGCGTAACCTATGCGCCGTTCACCCGGTAAAATGCCCGTGTAAGCCAAGTTTTTTACTTCGATGCGCTCGCGCTCAAGCTCAAAGGTGAGCGGTTGGTCCATGCCGAAACGCTCGACCACCAGCGTGACCTTAGATCCAGCTTCACCCAATAGCTGCACTTCCAGCTCCTCGGGTGACAGGTCCTGGATGGTGAAGCCGTTTACCTCTACGATGACGTCGCCAGCACGCACGCCCTTGTTGGCCGCCGAATAGCCTTCGGTCGTGGCCAAAACGACGAGCCTACCTCCACGCGAGCCCACGTCGATTCCCACACCGGCATATTTCCCCGTTGTGAGGATGCTCATTTGCTGGTTTTGGGCCTCGTCGAAGAGTACCGTATAGGGATCCAACGTCTGCAGCATCGAATTCAGCCCCCGTCGCATGATGGTCTCGGGGTTCACCTCGTCCACGTAGCGAAGCGATATTTCATTGTAGACTTCGCTGAAAAGGGTGAAGTTCTTTTTGATCAGAAAAAACAGGTCATTGTCATTAACCCTGTAGGCAGCCAATGCCACCAACATGGATGCTACGAGGAGGACGGGGACGAGATATTTTCGCATAGTGGTCAGGTTAATGATGTGACATGATCGGCTCAGCGCTCGATAAGCAGTATCTGGCCGGGTCGTATCATGTTTGAATCCAAGTTGTTGACCCTTTTGATGGAATCGACCGAGACGTTATGGAGCCGTGCAATTTGGGCGAGATTGTCATTCTTTTTCACTTCGTAACGGATGACGTTTCCCGATGGTATGCCACCGTCGCCGACCGATGAAGTTTCCGCCGAAGCCACCGCTGCGGCCGGTGGCCCAACCACCAGTCGCTGACCGATATTGATTCTGGTGCCCCTCATGTTGTTCCATCCTTGAATCTGGGCTACGGACACTTTGTTACGGCTTGCAATTTTACCAAGGTTATCCCCCTTCCGAACTACATACACCTTCCTGTTCTGGCTGCCCGTACCACCGGAAGCAACCGCGGCGGGCTTGGATGTGGCGGCCAAGGCGCCAGACTCTATCCTGTTTGAAGGCACCATGATTTCCTGCCCAATCTGCAGCCTTGATGTTAAACCCGGATTCTGCTCCATCAGCTCTCTCACCGATGTGTCGTAAACACGAGCGATCGCACCCAGCGTCTCTCCTTTCTTCACCTTGTGGACCAGCTCCGTCTGTCTGGCCGTGGTGGGGATCGACTGGTATGCGATCTCAAACAAAGCCAGGCTGCCCTTGGGAATCTTCAAGGCATATGGAGTCTTGCCGGGAGGCGTAGCGTTTCTCAGCAGCTCCGGATTGTACATCTTCAAAGAATCGACCGTTATGTTCAGGGCATCGGCCAACGTTTTGAGAGGAATGGAGCCTACCACAGGAAAGGTGTCCCAATCTAATCCGCCCTGGTTGGGGCGGTACCTCGTGCTGAAGCCGAACTGCTCACGGTTACCGGCAATTATTGCGGCAGCAATGTAGCTTGGCACATAGCCACGGGTCTCAGCCGGCAAGTATGGGCTGATGGCCCAGTAGTCTTTTACATTGCCGGCATTTCGGATGGATGACCGGATGCGGCCCGGACTCACATTGTACCCGGCAAGCGCAAGATGCCAATCGCCCCAGACGTTATAGAGGTCCTTGAGGTGGCGGGCCGCCGCCCTCGTGGCCTTCTCGGGATCCCTGCGCTCGTCCACCCAACTGTCGACCTTGAGACCGTACATGGCGCCGGTGGCTTTCATGAACTGCCACAGCCCCACAGCCTTGGCCCTGCTGGTTGCTGTGGGCACAAGCCCACTTTCGATCATCGAGAGGTAAATGAGCTCCGTGGGCGCCCCCTCCTCTCTGAAAATCCGCTCCATCATGGGGAAATACAGTTCCGACCGTTCCAGCCACCGCTCCATGACGTCAGGCCTCCTGATCCAGTAATAGGCCATGTAATTGCTGACGGTTGCATTTTGTATCAACGGGACGTCAGTTTTGGAGATGTTCAGATTTTTTGGCAGGTGCAAGTACTCCGAATTGAAAAAATCGTCATCGGAGCTGAACAGTTCGTCCCTGATCTCGAAGATGTCGCCCTCCACGTCTCCCATGGGCTCCATAATGCCATAGAATTCCTGATATTCGGTCAGGATGGCCCGATACATCGCTACAAATCGCCGGTTCGACTGCAATTCCGGCGTCTCTTCCATAAGCTGCTGCGTCGTGTTCACGGCCCCGTTGATAAACTCCTCCGCTGCGACCAAATCACCTTCGATTTGTGCCAACAGAGCCTGCCGGTGCAGGTCGTAGACCGACAGGATACGTTTCATGACCTCGTTCTCAATATCGTCGAGTCCGATCAAAGGGTGAGAAAGCGATACCGAGTCGACGCTTGATCGCACTGAAGCAGTGTCGACGGCTTGCTGATGCGATTGTGACTGGGCCCATGCAGGACATGCGACCAAGGAAAGACCGATAGTCAATACGGAGGAGATTATTCTCATACGTATGTTAGTTAGAAAATGTGTTCGTTCCAGGGTAGGGGAAGCTTAATTCGGTAATATAACCAATTGACGGCCACAGTATGACCAGCAGATTTCGAGTTTTAGACGACGGTAGGACGCTGCACGATTGGAATGCGCCTTCCTATGCCGAACGCCTTGGGGCTGAGCCTGAGGCCAGTTGTGGCTTGCTTGCGTTTGTATTCGCTCGATCGTAACAACCTCTCGACATGTAGAACGGTGTCGCGATCAAAGCCTTCGGCAATCACTTGGCTTGCAGAACGCGCTTGCTCGATCAATCGTATCAAGACTTGATCCAAAAGTTCATACGGTGGAAGGGAATCGGCATCGACCTGACCGGGTGCAAGCTCGGCGCTTGGAGCCTTGGTCATTATGTTTGTCGGAATCATTTCAC
>CAYZWQ010000009.1:0-30863 GCA_964481355.1 uncultured Chitinophagales bacterium | reverse complement strand
CACCTGGTCCACGAAGGATCATCCCTCCGGTGTTGTGGTAGCTTTGTCCGCCAATGATGTTCGGGTGCGACTTGACGAAATCAGAAACAGCCTTCGTTTCTGGGAGGACGAAGGGATAGCGGTCAGCGCCCCCCTGGATGTAGTTCGGCTGCCAATTCCATCCCCAGTTTCTGTTGGGGTCGTACGAGCCGTCGCCGTCCTCGTTTACCCGTCCGTCACCGTCCATGTCGAAACCTTCCTGTCCGAGCATCTCATAGTCGCACATTTCGTTGATTTGGCAACGAATCATCAGGCGGTTGTCATCGGTGCTAATTTTCCATGAACCCAATCCTGCAGGCACCTTTTTGCGCATCATGGTAATGTGGCCATCACCATTCAAGTCGTTGGGTCTGTCCTCGTTCACAAGGCCGTCGCCGTCGTCGTCGCGCGGTACTTGGCCAGTACGTGGAGAACTGGCCGTGTTCGCCTCATACATGAACTTGTCGCGGCTGTCTGGGCTTTGGGTCGGGATAATGTAGAACGTGCGCGTATCAACGAGGTCCTTGATCCAGGCATTGCGGTTGTAGTTCTCGAGCAGGTACCATGCCGTGTAGAGGGTGACCTCCGTGGCCTGGATTTCATTGGCGTGAATATTTCCTGCAATGTACATGCCGGGTTTCGTGGAATGATCGCCCGTCTTCTTGTTCGTGATGGTCATTACCCAGATGTCTTTGCCCTCATACGATTTTCCGATGCTCTTCAAATCGCTGAGGTCTGGATAGGCCTTGTTCAGGTTCTGGAGGATGGAGGTGTATCCTTTGTAATCGTAATAACGATTCCAGGCAACCTCAACTTTGGGGTTGTTGGGTGCGCCTGCAGCCATTTGGGCAGAGAACGGGACCGGAGTTGCGTTCTGCGCGGTTGCCGTGGTGCCGAATCCTGCGCATACAACGACAGCGGCCAGCAACGTGATGGATTTCATCATTTTATTGGAAGTGAATTTCATAATTATTCTCCTTTAGGTGCCGTTTAGTTCAGGTTTACGCTGACGGTACGCATCCCAATGGAGGGAGAGCCGACTTCAAACTGCACGTTGCCACGGCCCGTAATGACAAAGGTCTCCATGACGGTTTCGCCACCCTTTACCGGTTGGTTGATGAAGGTCGTCGGGCTGCCCATGGTCAATTTTTGGCCTCCGGCGAGTTTCGTGCGGATCAAGAATGCATTGTGTCCCTTCACACTGCGTCCAATCTCGGAGTGTGTCGGGATTTTGCCCTTGTTGGTGGCCATCACGGTCACCCTGTAGACACCAGCACCCAAGCTTTCAACACGAGGTTGAGGAACTTCCAACTCCGGCAAACCGGATGCCAAACGGAATAGCATGCCACTTGCGTTCTTGCCGGCATCGGCCACAAGTGCCGCCGTAGGTGCGTTATTAAGTGCAAAAGGCTTGAACCACCCCAGTTCGACGGTTCTGCCCGGGAAGTCGGGGTGTGTTATGGGCGACCAGTTCATGAAACCGCTTGGATCGTTGGCTTCAAACCATTTCAGTGCCTGCAATTCCATGTTTGGCGCCGGCTGCTGTCCGCCTTGGCCACCGGCTGGTCGGCGTACGCTGTCGGCCGGAAACGACCATGCAGGGGCACCGAAGCTGAAGCGACCGGCATGCCAGTACGCCCAGTTGGTGACATCGCCACCTTTGCTGTCGGCGCCGGTGTACTTCGACATGGGGCGAATCCAGTTGGTAAGGTAGGCATGAGCAGTTGAGTCGGCCGTGAAACGGTTTGGTCCCGGTGTGCGCGGGTACTTGATTCTCCATGGACGACTGATGTTGTCCACATAGCTGAAGGTGAATGTCGCGATAATGTTGGGGTGCGCAAAGACGAAATCGGCCATCGCGCGAGCTTCGACTGCTTCGAACGGATGGCGGCCACCATCAGATGTGTAGGTGATCGGATTATGGGTAGTGTTCATGTTCACATTGATGCCGCCGGGGCCATCTTCATTCACCTTCTTGTCGCCGTCTTCGTCTTTGCCTTCCCGCATCAACAGATACTGCCCCACCTCACCCTTGCGGGAGTCGGCCTTACGGAGCAGCTTGTTGTTGTCGGGGTGCAGCATCCACTCGCCTGCCGGGTCGAGAACGCGCATCATCGACACCACGCCATCCGCATTTACGTCGGATGGGCCGTCTTCGTCCATTGCTCCGTCGCGGTCGGCGTCATCCTTTTTGTCGTTTCCCTGCAGGGCCATCAGAGGCTTGCGAAAGTAGGCCTCGAGCGGATCGGGGGATACACGCGGGATGATGTAAACGGTGTACTTGTCCAGCACGGCCTTGACGGAGTCGACGGACGACTGCTCAAGCAAATACTTCGCAAAGTGCAGACTTGCTGCGGGGCCGCTTAAATCTTCAGGATCGACGCCCCCCATCACGAGGAGTGCCGGTTTTTTGGATCTGTCGCCAGATCCGATCTCAATGGCCATAATGGACCTGCCACCGGCAGATTTCCCAATTTCGGTGACAGCCGACAGGCTCCGGAAACGGCTCGCCAAGTCCGTCATTTGACGCGACTCGTCGGCGGCATTCAGAAACCCTGGTGATTGCGCCATGCCTGAGACTGCCGTCAAACATCCAAGCGCCACACCAAAGAATAGGTTTTTTGTATACTTCACTGCACAAACAACATTGGTTAGTAGGTATCGGAAGCTACCACGAATGAAATGTTGGTGCAACGATGCGATCGGCCGAATGTCTGGCGATAATGTAAAATGTTGTATTTATCGGCCAAAGCCTCTCCAAGATCGCTGTTCCAGAGCGCGCAGAAGCTGATGATCAGTCAGCTATTGGAAGAAATCTGACAGCCATGCCCCCGCCGGGTGCCAGACGGATCTCGAACTCCTGCCCTGGCGTGATTTCGACCGCTTCAATGACGTGGGCAAAGGGGTTGCTCTCCCAATGGCTGTCCTCTGCATCGCGATAGACATGGGCCAACCACCGTTTTGATGTGTCCAAAAAGTCGAGGCTCACACTGAACGACCGCTCGGATGTGTCGGTGATGCTGCCGAGGAACCACTCGTCACTGTTGCGGTCTTTGCGGACCATAGTGAGATATTCGCCAATCTTGGCGTTCAGGACTTGGGTGTCTTCCCAGTCGGCGGGCACATCTAGGATGAACTGAAATGGCTCACGGTGCTTTTCATAGTTCTCGGGCAGATCGGCTGCCATCTGCAAGGGACTATAAAGAACCACATACAGAGCAAGCTCCTTGGCTATGGTATGGTTCACACGGTTTTCAGGTCGATATTCGGGATAGGTAAGCTGGAGCACGCCTGGGGTATAATCCATCGGACCCGACAGCATTCGTGTGAACGGCAACAACAATACATGGTTCGGCGGATTGCCCCCTTCGCTTCCCCAAGCGTTGTACTCTTGTCCGCGAGCACCCTCGCGGGTCATCAGATTCGGCCATGTGCGGCGCAGTCCGGTGTCCTTGATGGGCTCGTGCACATTAAGCATGATCTGATGCTTCGCGGCCTCACGGACGGCCATATCGTGATGCCTCACCATGAACTGACCGTGATGCCATTCGAGCAAAGTGTCGCCCTTGGCACCCACATTCACGATTTCTTGGCGATGCCCTACATATCCCGTTTTAACCGCGCGTACACCCAAGCCTTGGTAAAGTGCGAATGCATCGGTCATCTGGCGCTCATAATTTGATATTCCGGTGGCCGTTTCGTGGTGACCGATCAGGCGCGTACCCTTCGAGATGGCATACGCTGCCAACCCACCGAGATCGAAGTCGGGGTAAGGAGTCAAAAAGTCAAATTTGTCGCGGTTGGCAATCCAGTCGCCGTCCCAACCCAAGTTCCACCCCTCGACCAAGACGCCGTCAAAACCATACTTGGCCGCGAAGTCGATATATCTACGGGTGTTTTCGGTTGTGGCGCCATGTTTCGGACCAGAGCCCCAAGTGGATTTGTCGAGGTGCATTTCCCACCAAATTCCCACATATTTGCCGGGTTTGATCCAACTGGTGTCCTCGATCTTGTTCGGTTCGTTCAAGTTCAATACGAGATAGGATGTAATGAGGTCGCCCGGTTTTTCCGCAATTTGGATGGTACGCCATGGCGTGACCATCGGTGTGCGCGTTTTCACTCTGTCGCCGTCTCCCCATGGGAACAAGTTCGCTTTCAGTGTGTTGTTTCCGACGTGCTCGAGGCTCATGCTGCTGTAGTCGACCAGTGCTGCCTCGTGGAAGCTCAGGTAGATGCTGTCGGCCGTCACCATGGTGATGGGCGTGTGCACGGTGTCGAGGTCAGCCAAAGGCCGGTCCTCATACAGAAACTCATACCGATTCCATTGATAGGCATCGATCGACCACGTGCGGTGGTTGCCGGTCAATTTGAACTCGGTAAGTTCGTCCATGATCACGAAATCGTCCAGCCCGTCCTGCTCCGGAATCTCATATCGGAACCCGATGCCGTCGTCGAAGGATCGGAACACCAGGTCCATCAGGCGACCGGGATCTTGCGACTCTCTTAGGCGGACGCGCATTTCGTTGTAGTTGTTTCGGATGTCTTTTTTCTCCCCCCAAACTTGCGTCCAGGTTTCGTCGAAGGAAGTCTGCTGAACATCTACGATCTCGAATGGACCGGTAAGGTCAGGCATGTCCTTCAGCATGAAGCCCATCCTCGACGGCTCGACTAATGTCTCTCCCCTGTGCGCGACCGAATAGGAGGGTTGCCCATCCACCAATTGGAATGAGACGGCATTTATCCCACCGGGCGACTCAACTACCGTTATCAGATCACCAGGGTTGGCACACCCTGAAAGAAATAGCACTAAGATGATGGAAAACAGGCTCGATGCGCGCAACATAATCTGAGGATTCAATGATGGAATGGTACAATCTAAGAAATTCCCATCAAATGTAAGCGCTTACGTGCCGACTCTTGAGAAAGCTTGGGGGGGTACAGACGTAGCTGAATCCACTCGCCATGCTGAATGAAAATCCGTACCTTTGGGTTTGGATTTAACTCATGAGCACTACCGACACCCCTACTTTGAGCTATTCTGAGCGCCCGATTGTGTTGAAAGGCATTCGGGTGAACAACCTCAAGAACATCGACGTCGAAATACCCCGGAATCGCATGACGGTTGTGACGGGTGTGTCGGGGTCCGGAAAATCTAGCCTGGCATTCGACACGATCTACGCCGAGGGTCAGCGTCGGTATGTGGAGAGCCTGTCCAGCTATGCCCGGCAGTTTCTCGAACGGATGGACAAGCCCGACGTCGATTTCATGCAGGGCATATCGCCCGCCATGGCGATACAACAGAAGAACTCGACCACCAACCCGAGATCGACGGTCGGCACGTCCACAGAGATCTACGACTACCTTCGACTGCTCTATGCCCGCGTGGGGCGGACCATTTCTCCGGTGTCGGGACTTGAGGTAAAAAAAGACACACCAGGCTCCGTGGTCGACGAAGTTTTGAGGAGGGCTGAACCCAATGCACGATTTTATGTGCTCTTCCCAATTCCTGCCCACCATGGGCACTCGTTGGAAGACGAGCTGAGGCTGTTGCTTGAGAAGGGGTTTTTCCGATTGTTGGGTCCTAACGAGGAGATGCTCGACATCAACCCCGAATCGCTGCCGACCGATTTGGAGCGCAGTTCTTGGTCGGTGTTGGTCGACCGCCTTGCCGTGTCTGATTCCGATGAATTTCGCACGCGATTGGCCGATTCGGTCGAGGGTGCCTTCCGCGAGGGCAAGGGGCGGTGCAGCATTATGTTCCGTGGCGGAGAGACCTGGCTGTTTAGCGACCGTTTCGAGCGCGACGGCATGGAGTTCACGGAGCCGAGTCCGCAGATGTTTTCGTTCAACAACCCGTTTGGTGCATGTCCCACATGCGAAGGCTTCGGCCGTGTTGCCGGCATCGACGAAGATCTGGTCATCCCCGATCCGTCCCTCACCATCCGTGAGGGGGTGATTGTACCGTTCTCATCGCCTAAGTTCAATACGAACCAGCGTGACCTCATCAAGATTGCGGCAAGGTACAGTCTGCCAATCGACACGCCCTACAAGGATCTCACCCGAGAGGTGAAGCACATTGTATGGAATGGTAAAGACGAGTACAGAGGCGTGAGCGGATTCTTTGAAGACATTCGCGGTGAGTTCTACAAGGTGCACATGCGCATCATGTATGCACGATATCGGGGGTACTCGCGCTGCCCGGATTGCGACGGATATCGCATCCGAAAAGACGCCCTATACGTCAAATTGGGAGATCTGCATATCGGGCAGGTATCCGAGATGACGATCGGTCACGCCCACGACCACTTCATGTCGCTTCAGTTGACCGATTACGAGCAACAGGTGGCAGGGCGAATCCTCATCGAAATCCAGAAGCGCCTCAATTATCTTAACGAGGTGGGGCTCGACTATTTGACGCTCGATCGTCTTACGAACTCTCTGAGCGGCGGAGAATCGCAGCGCATCAACTTGGCGAATGCGTTGGGCAGCTCGCTCATCGGCAGCCTTTATGTCCTCGACGAGCCCACCATTGGCCTTCATCCCCGCGACAATGACCGTTTGATAGCCATATTGAAATCACTCAGGGACATCGGCAACACGGTATTGATTGTCGAGCATGACCCTGAGATGATGAAGGCCGCCGACAACATCATCGATATAGGCCCATTTGCCGGCAATTACGGGGGCGAGGTTGTGTTCGCGGGCGATTATGAAGCGCTGTTGAAGTCCGACACGCTGACGGGCAAGTACCTGAGCGGCCGAAAGAAGATCGAGGTGCCCGCCAAGCGCCGCAAGGGTAACGGAAAGAGCATATCGGTTGAGGGTGCCTACGAGCATAACCTGAAAGGCGTCAACGTTGCCTTTCCGCTCCAGAAGATGGTGGTTGTGACAGGTGTATCAGGTTCGGGCAAGTCCACCCTGGTGCACGACACCCTGTATTCGGGCATCGTGAAGGAACTTGGAGGCGTGGTCGATAAGGTTGGCAAGTGCCGGCGCATCACGGGGATCAGCAACATAGAGAGTGTTGAAATGGTCGACCAAAGCCCAATAGGCCGCTCATCTAGGTCAAATCCGGCCACCTACACGAAGGCCTTCGACGATATTCGGGAACTCTTTGCAAGTGCGCGTCTTTCGAAGATGAACGGTTACACCCCGGGGCACTTTTCCTTCAATGTTCCCGGTGGACGTTGTGAGTCCTGCCAAGGAGAGGGTGTTCAACATATTGAAATGCAGTTTCTGGCCGATATCGAGCTGCCCTGCGAGACATGCGGTGGCAAGCGCTACAGAAAGGATATTCTGCAGGTCAAGTACCGCGGCAAGAACATCTACGATGTGCTCGAAATGTCGATCGGAGACGCCTTGGATTTCTTTGTGGACGAGAAGCCTATCGTCAACAAATTCCAGGTATTGGACGACGTCGGTCTAGGGTATCTTAAACTCGGGCAAAGCGGCACCACACTAAGCGGTGGAGAGGCCCAGAGGGTTAAGTTGGCCCGTTTTTTGGCCAAGAGTCCTTCTAATCACACACTTTACTTCTTCGATGAACCTTCAACGGGGCTTCACTTCGAGGATGTGGCCCGCTTGTTGGAAAGTTTCAACCGACTGGTGCAGCAGGGGCACTCTGTCATCATCATCGAGCACAATCTGGACATCATAAAAAGTGCCGACTGGGTCATTGACGTCGGTCCAGAAGGTGGTTTCGGCGGAGGCAACATAGTGGCGGAAGGAACCCCCGAAGACATTGCAAAGGTGGCCGGAAGCTACACCGGCAGATATTTGCGAGATCTGCTCTGAGTTGCTCGTTCAGTTCAGAAGGGCAACAATCTGACTGTGGCGTTTTTCGCGAGCGATATCGATCGCCGTTTTACCCTTGTCGTTTCGGACGGTTTTGTCGGCTCCCGCATCCAGTAGTCGCTTTACGACCTCAACCTGCCCCCACGATGCCGCTGCAATCAGTGCTGTGTCTCCCACTTTGGTGCGCACGTTCACATTGGCACGCGCCTCTATGAGCATCTCGACAATATCGTCGTAACCGAGGATGCTCGCATTGTACAGTGCACTCTTGCCGTCGTTGTTGGTATCATTGATCTGTGCACCACCAGCCAACAGGAGGCGAATGACCTCTACATGCCCAAACTGGGAGGCGTATATCAGTGAGCTGTTACCCTGCTCGTCTTTGTCGTTGATTCGTGCCCCACTTTCGAGTAGCAGGCGAGTCACCCCTTCGTTGCCCCACATCGATGCAATGATCAGTGCTGTGAAGCCGTACGGAATCGTCTTTAGATTCACTTCTGCACCGCTGCGGATCAGCGTTGCAACCTGTTGTACCTGCCCGTCGCGAGCTGCGATCATCAACTCGCTGTATATGACATCGTCAGGAAGGTCCTGAGCATGTGTCGAAATGCCGGATAATCCGAGCAAGGCAACCAGCAAAAGGAGTACGCGTTTCATGGCCTTGGTTGTGTGAGATGCAGGTGATAGTGTAGTATTCTGATTGCACAGATGCAACAGAAAAGGCACTTCGTGAGCCTATAACGAACCTCTGTCGCTAAACGTATGACTTCCGAACCCCTGCAGTGTTCCTTAGGCCATGATTGGGGCTAACGCTTCACAGATGCGCTCAAGTAGCACACGGTGCTCGTCGCTGAAGTTGTCGATCACATGCGAATCGATGTCGAGTTCACCCAAAAAGACGCCGTTGTGCATAATTGGAACGACGATTTCGGATTTCACCGTAAGGCTGCAGGCCAGATAGTTGGTGGCTTTCGATACATCGGGAACCACGAACGTGTCGAGCGTCTCGGCCGCTTGGCCGCATATTCCCGTGCCAAAAGGGATACGCGTGTGGTCGGTGGGCGCTCCGACGTACGGACCCAAGTAAAGCATCCTGTCTTCGTTGGGATCTACGAGGTAAAAGCCCACCCAATCGTAATGGTCCAGTGTTTCGTTGAGCAGTTTGCAGATGTCGAGCAGGCGCGACTCGACGGTTTCGTCGCTGTCGATAATGGCCTGTGCTTGCGTGTAGATGGATTCAAGATTCATGAAGCAAATGTACGAAAATCCCAAATGTCCGTTTATATTTGAACTGTGTTCACCTTTTTTCTAGCCGCATTCACTTCGTTGTTCTCCGTGGTCAATCCGATCAGCGCGATGCCTGTGTTCTTGGCATTGACAACCGGCGACACTGAAGCAAGCCGCAAAAAACAGGCGCTAAAGTCCGCCGTTTGGATGATGGTCATTCTGGTGACGTTTTTTCTTGCCGGAAGCTATATCATGACTTTTTTCGGAATCAGCCTCGAAGGAATTCGGATTGCCGGGGGACTCATGATTATGAGGGCGTCTTATTCCCTCCTGAACCCGAACGACGGCGGCAAGAAACTTACCCCGGAAGACGAGGCTGAGGCCATCACAAAAGAGGACATTTCGTTCAGCCCGATGGCCATGCCGATGTTGTCGGGACCGGGCAGCATTGCCGTCGTGCTGGGTTTGGCATCGACCATCACCGAGTGGCATCAATATCTTCTGACCATCGTTGCCATTGTGGTTACGGCCATACTGTCTTGGGCGATTTTGCGAATAGCGCCTATTGGTGTGAAATACCTCGGCAAGACCGGAATGAACGCCATGACCAGGATGATGGGCTTTCTGGGCCTGACGATCGGAGTTCAATTTATCATCAACGGCGTCATGCCGTTACTTAGAGGTTAAAACGATGTCTAAATCGATTCTACTTATTGGAGGCGGACATGCCATGATGCCGACGGTGCGTCATATCCGTGAAAAGGTGCCATCGTCTGTGCAGGTGACCCTTGTAAGCGACCATCCGTACCTGTACTACTCCGGCATGGTGCCAGAATACCTTGGTGGCGTATATCGCGAGGAGGAGGTGCGCCTGGATCTGATTTCGCTTTGCGACCGATATGGAATTGACTGGGTGCATGGACGTGCCGGTGGCTTGGATGTGAAACGCAACGAGGTGACCCTCTCCGACGGACGTGTTGTATCGGGCGATGTTATTGCCTTCGATGTGGGCTCAATGACGCCGGGCACAAGCGACGAAGCCATTGTGGCGAAGCCATTGCATCGCATCACCCAGTTTGCGAATCAAGTGGAGAGCATGCTTGAATCGGAGAAACCCCACTCTGTAGCCATAGTCGGTGGCGGAGCTGCCGGTGTGGAGGTTGCCCTCAACCTGGCGCAGCGAATCCGCAAGCTTGATGCGGAGCAGCGTATCCGGCTACATCTTTATGAGGCCAACGAGCGCGTGCTCCACATGTTCCCAACATCGCTGTCGAAGGACGCGCTACGTCTGCTTGTTGACGCCGGTGTGCGTGTTGAACTGGGCAGCAGGCCCGCTTATAAGGGGCACAACAGGTTGACATCTGCGATCGGTGAGCTCGAACACGACACCATCTTATGGGCAACGGGTACCAAAGGCCCCGATTTTTTCAAGGAAGCCGGCCTGCTCACAGATCAAAGGGGGTTCGTGCACACCGACAAGCAGCTGCGCGTGATTGGCAGGTCGAATATCTTTGCATCCGGCGACAGTGCCCTCGTGAAAGGATATGAGGGACTGGCTCGAATTGGGGTGCACGCCGTAAAGCAGGGGCCGGTTCTTCTCGAAAACATTGCGGCCTCAGTTAACGGAAAAGGATCGCTGAAATCGTTTGCGCCATATCCCGTTTCACCCATCATCATATCGACCGGAGGTAGGTCTGCTTGGTGGTTGGCAGGCTCTTTCTGGTTCAGAAACCGGATCGCACTTGGGCTGAAGCACCACATTGACAGAAAATGGATCAATCCCTGGCTCGATCCTGCCTATCGTAGCGAAAAACTTTGGGATTACAGAAACGCAAGCGACAATTCGCGCAATTGAGCTTTGCAATCGGAATCAGAATTCCGTTTTTTGTTCCTTTCTGTGACATAACATCATCGCTCTGGACACCATCAACTCCTTCCTATCGGCAGTAGAAGATATCTTGGTCGCCTTCGGCAACTACGCCTGGGGTATGCCACTGTTAGTGCTTTTGGTCGGCGGCGGCGTTTTCTTCGCGCTATTTTCCAGGCTCATTCCGTATCGCCACCTCAAGCACGGCCTTCAGGTCCTCACGGGCAGGTACGACAATCCTGAGGATCCGGGCGACATCAACCACTTTCAGGCGCTTTCGAGTGCCTTGGCGGCCACTATTGGCATGGGTAACATCAGCGGTGTGGCTGTGGCAATAGTGATGGGAGGGCCCGGCGCAATCTTCTGGATGTGGGTGAGCGGTTTGCTTGGGATGGCGACAAAGTTTTTTACCTGTACGTTGGCGGTCATGTATCGTGGATACGACTCCATGGGCCATTTGCAAGGTGGCCCGATGTATGTCATTACCGAGGGTTTGGGTAAAAAATGGAAGCCACTTGCCGTTTTCTTCAGTGTTGCCGGCCTGTTTGGCTGTTTGCCCATGTTTCAGTCGAACCAGCTCACGCAGATCATTCGCGATGTCATCTTGGTGCCCAATGGACTTCCTGAAGACGCAAGGCTCTTGTCAGACGCCGCTGTTGGATTATTGTTGGTGGCACTTACGAGCATGGTCATCTTCGGTGGCATCAAACGGATAGGCACCGTAGCCGCAAAACTGGTACCGGCAGTGGTACTGCTCTACTTTGTGACAGTACTCATCATCGTTTTCTACCATGCGGCCGAAATCCCGTACTACCTGCGGCTGATCGTTCACGATGCGTTCACCGCCGATGCCGTTTTGGGTGGTGCCTTGGGAGCCCTCATCATCACAGGAATCCGTAGGGCGGCATTCTCGAATGAGGCCGGAATCGGAACGGAAGCATTGGCTCACGGTGCCGCAAAGACGAGGGAGCCTGTCAGGGAAGGTCTTGTCGCGATGATGGGTCCGGTGATTGACACCCACATCGTATGTACGCTCACCGCTTTCGCAATCATAATGACCGGCGTATGGGACGACCAAGTGACAAATGGTGTGACTGTCACGGTCATGGCGTTCGAGGAGGTCATGCCCGGTTTTGGTAAATACATGCTCGTTTTGGCGGTGTCCGTTTTTGCCCTCACCACCATGTTCACGTATTCGTATTACGGAAGTAAATGTCTGGGATTCCTTATTGGAGCGCAGAAGCAGCATTATTACAATTACTTCTATGTGTTCATGATCTTTTTAGGATCCATCGGCACCATTGATGCCGTAATCAGCTTTATGGACGGGATGTTCGCCATGATGGCCATACCCACCATGACGTCGGCCCTATTGCTGTCGCCCAAAGTGGTTGCTGCCGCAAAAGACTACTTTGAGAGAATGAAGGGCCACATCTGAAGCTGGCCTATTCACCACTCGAAAAAGCCCATTCATCACCGAGAACTGTGATCGGTCACATTTAAGGATCGTGCTGATTCATTTGGCGTAGTACCGTAGTAATAACACCAGTCACATCCCCTGCGAACTGGATGAATACCCAGCCATCGAGGCAGAACCATCGTTCGGGGAGACGACCGAATTCTGATTTCCGTGAGTGCAATCGTGCACGTGTGACAACCCAAGGGCGATCGGCTGAAACCGGTCGCCCTATTTTTGATTATTTGAGCTTGTTTGACGTTCTTACGTCATGCTAACGATTAGGAACACGCTCATCTTTGTGATTATTGCTGCAGGTTTTCTCCAGCCCGGGCATGTGTCGAGTCAGTCAGGCAAAGATCGTCAGTTGATTGCCGGAGTCGTTGAGGGATTCTATGGTACCCCTTGGACGTCCGAACAGCGTATGGATTTAATTGCGTTCATGGGGGAATTTGGTCTTAAGCATTATGTGTATGCTCCGAAGGACGACCCTTTACATCGCAGCCGCTGGTCGGAACCATACCCAGACTCCACTTTGCAGAAGTTCGGCCAGCTACTTGAACATGGTTCGAACAGTGGCGTCACTATTTGGTTTGCTATCAGCCCTGGTCTGAGCATTCGCTATTCTAGTGAAGAGGATTTTCGGAAGCTCACCCAAAAGTTGGATCAGGTATTAAATGCAGGATTTCGGAACGTGGCACTATTCCTCGACGACGTGCCTGAGCGTCTGCAGCATGCCGCTGACAGGGAGGTTTATTCAAACATTGCATATGCGCATGCCGACATCATACAACGGTTGCATGCATCGTTGGTTGGCCAAGGGGTCGAGCTTTGGGTTTGTCCGACCGTGTATTCAGATTCCTTTGGCGACCAGACGTACCTGAATACACTTGGGCCATTGATGCCAGACGGAGTACCCCTGTTTTGGACAGGATCCGATGTGGCCTCACCCGATATCACATTTGCCGACGTATCGCGATGGACAGATCGCACGGATTCAAAACCGCTTGTTTGGGATAATTATCCTGTGAACGACTACGAGGTCTGGAGGCCATTTTTGGGTCCGTACCCAGCAAGGGACGCCGATGGATTGAGGTCCACGCTTGGAGTTATCGCTAATCCGGGTCCATCGATATACAGCAGTATGGTTGGGTTGGCCACTTTGGCGGATCTGATCGTGGATCCTGCAGGTTATCAGCCTGCGGTCGCGCACGAGAGGGCCCTGCGACGGATGTTCGGTGACGATGTTTACCCCTTGTTGGCGCCGGTCGTTGAATTTTACAACGGCTATGGCTGGGAAGATCACCCTCTGAGCGGACTCTACAAACCGGGAGTGCCAGTACGTGTGACGGAACTGGATTCGGCTCTTGCAGCCATGGAGCACCAACTGGGAGCATTGCGTGCCTACGCGGGAGGGGATCGGATGCTGGCAGGTCTCATCCGCGAGGTTGATGGCTATGTGAAGGCATCGAAACAGCGGCTCGAGGGCATGAAATCGGACCCGGGGTACTCCATAATCGGTGATGAGTTGGTGTTTGATGATTCGCTCGATCGATACGAAGCTTCGGAGGCGCGCTGGGCTTTAACCGTGCGTTCAGGTGATTGGCACAGCGTCGAACGTCACCGTCTCTATCGCGACGGCGTAGCCGACAAGCAAGAATTTGGGTACCACGACGTGCAGTATGCCGCCACGCCCGACACACTCTACACCCGCATATCGTTCAGATCAGACACGTTCGTCTATCTGGACAATCAGACCATGTACGGCGGAAACCTTGCCACGCTCGGGGTTGCGTCCGATCCCGCGACAGATGCAACGCATCCGTCACCGGGAGACCTTTTTGTGGTGTCGACACCTGGCGATCCCTTCGTTGAGCTCAGTCGATTCACGCTTGACTTGGGTGGATTTGCGTCACGTGGCATCGCCGATATCAACCTCAGGCAGATATCCAGTTTTTTCCATCAGTTTGCCGTTGTGCCGGTAGATGAAGACAGGTTTCTGTTCGACGGAGTTCGATTAGAGGGATACGACGACAAAAGCGAGTTCTTCCTGATGGCCGCTATTCCAAGACAGGGACGAGACGAAGTACTTCTCAACTGGAGCCTTAGCCTATTAACACGCGTTGAAAGTCCCGGCTCGCTTAACGCTTCTACGGCTACCTATAACTGGATGGCCAGCCGGCGATCCTATTTAGGCAATCCTCGGACCTGGGTTCGCGTCCAAATTTCCGATTAGTTTTGTACTTTGCAGAAGTCATTCAACCAGGCCATTTGGAGGATCGGATGAGCACACCCATAGCATCGGGACGTCTGGTATCGCTCGACACATTTCGAGGGATCACCATTGCCGGAATGATTTTGGTCAATAACCCCGGGACGTGGTCCAGCATTTATGGACCGCTGAAACATGCCCCTTGGCATGGATGGACTCCCACCGACCTGGTGTTTCCGTTTTTCCTGTTTATTGTTGGCGTGGCCATTGTCTATGCCTATTCGGGGTCAATGGAAAGGGGCTCAAGCAGCAAGGATCTGGTGAAAAAAGCAACCGTAAGGTCCATCAAGCTGTTCGGATTGGGGCTTATCATGGCGGCATATCCGTTTTTTCAGTTGGAGCCGACCTTTGCAATACGGGAGTCGATTTATGGACTTCGAATTATGGGGGTCTTGCAACGCATCGCAGTCTGCTACCTGATCGTATCCATCTTTTTTGTGTATATGAAACCCAAGACCATGGTTTGGGTATTTTGGAGCCTTCTGTTGGGGTATTGGGCGGCCATGGCATGGATTCCGGTGCCAGGCTATGGGCCAGGGCAGATCGACAGTGCCACGGGCAACCTTGCAGCGTACATAGATAGGCTCATCTTTGGCAAGCATCTGTGGGTAGGAGCACAACGCGAGTGGGATCCAGAAGGACTTTTAAGCAGTCTTCCGGCGATCGCAACCACCATGCTTGGTGTATGGGCAGGGTTGCTGCTCAGGAACAAAGATCTCTCGCCAGTCGACAAAACGGCGCAGCTCATGGTGCGGGGGGCGGTGTTGCTGATCATCGGCTACATTTGGGACCTTTACTTCCCGATCAACAAAAATATTTGGACCAGCTCGTACACCATCTTCACCGGTGGTCAAGCCATGCTTGGTCTCGGATTGTGCTATTGGATTGCCGACGTAAAGGGTAAGAAGACGTGGACCCAGCCCTTTGTGGTTTACGGAGTGAACGCCATCACGGTATTCTTCTTCAGCGGCATCTTGGCCAAGACCATGGGCTTGATCAGGGTCGGGCCGGAGGGAGCGAGCGTGACTCTTCAGTCATGGATCTTTCAGAACCTGTTCAATTCGTGGCTGCCCACGATTGACGCATCGCTCGCTTATGCTCTGACGTGGATCATTATGTGGTATTTCATCCTGCTGTGGATGTACCGTAAAAACATCATCTGGAAGATCTGAGAATCAAGACGGGCCCACGCAGACACAAGTTCGACCAGCTTTTCAGAGCTCGGACACGGAGATCGGCATCCAGGCTACACCATACTTTTCAGTCACCAGGTTGATAATGGGGTCGTTCTTGAGTTTACGCATCATCCGATCCGTTTGTTCGGGTGTGTTGCCCATCACCATCCACTCTCTGAGCCCCAACTGCTTGACTGCGAAGTAAAAACCACCGATCACGTAAGGACCGAACGGCGAAACAGGCAAATCGAAGCCGCTTCCAGTTATGTGGAAAACGGTGTTGACGAGGGAGGCGTCGATATCCAGTAGGCCATGTTTTTTCATGTAGTGAAACGTTGCCTTTGCACGGATGCCCGGCTCGGGGTCGGTCATCGAAAATAAACCGGCGAACGGTTTTTGTTTCGTCGCCTGATTGGCCCAGGACGTGTCGTCGTTGCCGACAAGTTCCCGAACCCGTTTCATGGCGGTGTCCCAAAAGGGCACCTCCGGATGCCCGCCGTCAAGACGTATCAGGCCGTGGATGCTATAGTCGTGAATGCCGGCCGTTATCGTTATTCCAAGGCTGCTCATATTGGGGTCATTTCGGATGGCCTTCTCGAGCAAAGTGCGCTGAAGCCGTGGATGTGTGCGAAGCTTGTCGATGCTCTTGATCCAATCGCCCGCAATGTCTCCGTCCCATGAGTAGAACTCGCGAAGCAATCGACGTATGCCAAGCTCGTTCTCGATCGTGAATGTTCCGTTTTGTCCCTTTATGACTGGCTTGGTACTGATGAGGAGCTGTTCAAGCTCGATACCGACCGTGGTGGCCTCAAGCATGCCGCAATTGAGCGGCGAGCCTGGGATGACGTTCATTTCATAGATATGGCTGATGTAGTCTGTGTTCGACTGCTCGTCTAGGTGACCGTGAGACTGAATATGGACGAAGTACGATATGTTGTCGCTGTCGAACGTACGTTGAACTTCTTCGATGATCCGTTTGATGTCCATCACAACATCGGGCGTCACAAAGGCTCCGGCTACCCTTAAGGTATGAAGGCTTACCTCAATTCCGTTCTGGGCATACTCGCGAATGAGATCCAAAAGAACGAACGACTGATGTCTATTGAAATCGCGAGCATCGGAGCATGCCAGCTGGATGTGAATTTCAATGGGCTTCATGAACATCGATGAGGCAGGCAATTAGTCGAGCGTGCGCAGGAACCAAATGCGATGTACGGCGTCAAGGTTATAGGATCCGCGGATCGTCTTGCCGAAGTGTGAATAGTAGTTCTTCTCGATACTGTCCATACCAAAGCCGAGCTTTTGAAGGAATATGATGCCATCGGTGTTGGTGTTGTCTGTTCCGGCTATGATTTCAAGGCATCCAGCTTCAGAGGCCATGTCGGCAGCAAACGACACGAGGCTTCTTCCAACCCCCATCAGGCGGTAATCGGGATAAACGCTCACCGATTTAAGCTCGATCGTCTCCGGCGTGACCTGCGTCATCAGGCAAGCTCCAATGATCACATGCTCGATCTCGGCCACAAAGCTGATGGCGTTGTCCACATACGAGTTTAACTCATCGATCGACGGCTCTGCCATCCTCAGGAGATCAATGGGCAGAATTTCGCCGATTTTACCCGGACGAAGCGTGACCTGATTCATGCAGTGGTTGAATACTTTTTGATGATATCGTACAAATCGTTCGGGTTGAACGGCTTGGAGACGTAATCGTTCATGCCGACATCATATGTCCTGTGTCTCGTGTCGAGGGTGGCCGATGCGGTGAGTGCGATGATGGGGGTCACAGTATCAAATTCGCGGATCTTTGCCGTTGCCTCATAACCGTCCATGATGGGCATTTGTAGATCCATCAGAATAATCGTGGGCTTGACCTCACGTGCCAATTGCACAGCCTTTTCGCCGTTCTCGGCTACAACAACATGTCCATGCCATTTTTCGATGAACTTCCTTGCAACAAAAACGTTCACCATGTTGTCTTCCACAAGAAGCACGGAAACACCGGTAAGGTCTCTATGGATATTGTCGGAGCTCATCAGTCATTATTTTGGATGGTGCATAAAGATCGACCAAATCGACGGCACATACAACAAAAAATCAGGTGCTTAACGCAGTATGACGGGGATCATTGAGCGATGATAGGAGACCGACGTGTTAATTGCCGCATAATTATTGATCTGTACATCGTACAATTTGGCTTAGCGATTGTTTAACTTTGCAGTTCGAACGTTCATTTCATCAGGAACCTTATGAAAGCTATTCTTACCTCGCTGGCTGTCGTACTGGCAGTTGGCGGATGTACAAATCAACCCACGATGCAGGATAACCCATTTTTCACCACTTGGGAAACACCGATCCAAGCCCCTCCATTCGACAAGATCAAAACGGAGCACTTCAAGCCCGCCTTTGATGAGGCCATCAAGAGCCACAGAGCGGAGATCGACTCCATTGCCAACAACCCGGAGCCCCCGACATTCGACAACACCATTCGTGCGCTTGAGTACAGCGGTGCCTTGTTAACCAGGGTGAGCAGCGTCTTTTACCCCATGACGTCTGCCAACACGAACCCGGACATCCAAAAGATACAATCGGAGATGGCACCGATTCTATCCGCTCACAACGACGACACCTACCTCAACCCACAGTTGTTTGAGAGGGTAAAGACGATTTATACTACCAGAGACGAGCTCGGTTACTCGTCAGAGCAGGAGCGTCTGCTCAATGAAACCTACAAGCGCTTCGTGCGGGCCGGTGCGGCTTTGACGGAAGAACAGAAAACGCGTTTGCGTGAGATCAACTCCGAGCTGTCGAAGGCATCAGTTGCATTTGGTGCCAATGTTCTGGCAGAGACGAACACCTATCAGCTGCACATCACCGACGAGGCCGACCTCGCAGGTATCCCACAGGGCGTGAGGGACGCAGCAGCCGAGGTGGCAAGTAAATCTGAAAAGGATGGATGGGTCTTTACGCTGCAGGCGCCGAGCCTCACTCCATTCATGCAGTATGCAGAGAACCGCGAACTGCGCAAGCAGCTGTATGAAGCATATCTCCAAAGGGGGAACAACGGCGACGATAAGGATAACAAGGCGCTAGTGAAGCAGATGGCGGAACTGCGTGCCGAACGGGCCGCTTTGCTGGGGTACCCAAATCATGCCGCCTACGTCTTGGAGGAAGCAATGGCCGCCAATCCCGAGAACGTATACAGCCTTATGAACCGCCTCTGGAACGCTGCAAAGCCCAAGTTTGAACAAGAGGCCGTCGAAATGCGCGCCATGGCGGCCCAAGATGGAATCACCGGCGACCTCGAGGTGTACGATTGGTTCTACTATGCCGAAAAACTTCGCAAAGAACGCTATGCCATCGACGCGGAAATGGTGAGAGAGTATTTCCCGATTGACCAAGTTACGAACGGTCTGTTCGACGTAGTGAAGAATCTCTGGGGCGTGACGCTCACGGAGCGAACCGATTTGCCCAAATATCACGATGAGGTGAAGGTTTATGAGGTCTTCGAAGCCGACGGATCACACCGTGGTCTCGTGTACATGGATTTCTTCCCCCGCGAGAGCAAAAGGGGTGGTGCTTGGATGACCAGCTTCCGCAAGCAATACATCGACCAAGATGGTAATTACGTACACCCCATCGTGACCATCGTCGGCAACTTCCGTCGTCCTTCGGGCGATGCTCCAGCCCTGCTGAGCTTTGACGAGGTGACAACCTATTATCACGAATTTGGGCACGCGCTGCACGGCCTTCTGTCGGACCGCACGTATCAAAGTCTGACTGGTACGGCTGTACCACGCGATTTCGTAGAATTGCCATCACAAATCATGGAGAACTGGCCAGCCGAGCCTGAAGTGATGAAATCGTTCGCCAAACACTACAAGACCGGCGAAATGATTCCGGAAGAGCTGATCGGCAAGATGCAGGCATCACAGACCTTCAACCAAGGGTATAATACGGTGCAATATCTTGCTGCTGCATTCCTCGACATGGATTACCACACGATATCGGCCGGAACCGAGGTTGATCCCGCAGCATTTGAGGTAGCCTCGATGAACAACATCGGTCTTGACCCCTCTTGGTTGAGATACCGCAGCACATATTTCAACCACATATTCAGCGGAGGTTACTCGTCGGGATATTACAGTTACATCTGGTCAGAGATACTCGACTCGGATGCCTTCGAAGCATTCAAACAGCGGGGGCTTTTCGACCAGGCAACGGCTCAGGCCTTCCGCACGCACATCCTTGAAACAGGCAACACGGAAGACCCGATGCAACTCTACGTCAAATTCCGTGGATCTGAACCTAGCATTGAGCCGCTCTTGAAAAAACGCGGTCTTAACTAATCCACCTTCTGGAAGTCGGATCGTCGATCAAACGCCCATCCTCTCACGGGGATGGGCGTTTTTATGATACGGAGAATACTTCCTTGGGCAGCTCTGCCAGGAACCTAGATGGATAGCTGTACACTTTGTCCCATGACCTTACCGTGGCAGGCAACGTTACCGTCAACTGCTCTTTAGCCCTACTGCACGCAACATAAAACAACCGTCTCTCCTCTTCCAGTGTCTCAATATGTTTGAGGGCCCTCACCGACGGAAACAGCCCGTCGAGTGCAAAAGGAATGAAGACGGCATGCCACTCCAACCCCTTCGCACTGTGGACTGTTGAGACCACCACCGGTTTTTCCTCACTGGCATCGGTGAGAGGTAGTGTCCGATCTTGATATTTGTCACTCGGTGGATCAAGCGCAAAATCGGTAAGGAAGCTTTCCATGTTTCGGTATTTCGTGGCAAGCTGCGACAGCATCTTAAGATCCTGCAATCGGATGTCGGCATCATCGTCCAAGCTGCGAAGAATGGGCACATAATAGTCCACGACGATGTTCACAGCCTCCATAACACTGACCCGATCCCTTCCAAGCTCAGCAAAAAGGAGTTCTAAACGCTCAAGCTGTCCATAGTAGGCCTTCTTTGTGAACGGTTCAAACTGGACAACACCGCTCTGGTTGGCTATGTGTGCGATCAGTTTCTTCGCCGTGCCCTGACCCACCCCACTCAGAAGCTTGAGCACACGCATCCAAGCAACGGCATCCATTGGGTTGACGGCCAAACGTAGATGGGCGATCACGTCCTTCACGTGTCGCTTCTCATTGAATTTGATGCCGCCTACGACCACATAGGGGATTCCTCGGCTCAGTAGCTCGGCTTGAACGAGATTACTGTGCCATAACGCTCGCACTAACACGGCCATGTTGTCGAGGGCAACACCCCGCTCATGGTGTTCCACAATTCGGTCCACGATCCATGTGGCTTCGTCTTCACCCTGAAAGAACCGTTTGACTTGTGGCAAAATGCTCGAGGGATGTTCGGAGTACAGGCGTTTTTTGTATCCAAGCACCGCTTTGTTGATCACGGCATTCGTGAAGTTCAGGATCGGTTGATTGCTCCGATAATTCTGCTCGATCTTGACGACCCGGCAATTTGGATAGGTCTGCGGGAATCGCAGGATATTCTCGAAATTAGCCCCACGAAAGGCGTAGATGCTCTGCGAGTCGTCGCCAACCACGGTCACATTTCCGTTTGTCACCAACAGGTCGACCAGCTCCTTCTGAACAAGGTTGGTATCCTGGTACTCGTCGACCATGATATACGTAAACCGACGCTGCAACTGCGTTCGAAGTTCAGGAATTGCCGCCAAGGCATCGCGCAGCACTTCGAGGAGGTCGTCGTAGTCGAGAATGCCGGCCTCCGCCTTGTACCGCATGTACCCCTGGGCGATTCGCTCCAGATCGGGAAGGAAGTGCTCCAAGCCCGGAAACTCCAGCTCCACCGTTTTTGCCAGCGTACGATTGTTGTTTCTACTGCTACTGATGAGCTCCTGAATGCGGCCCTTTTTGGGGAAAACACGTCCGCTCGGCTCAATTTGCAACCCGGCCTTCACCAAGTCGATGGTATCGGCCGAATCGTCGCTGTCGAGAATCGTGAACGTTGGGCTTATCCCAATTTGGGATGCGTACGTACGCAGCATCTGCACGGCAAAGCTGTGAAATGTGCCGCCTGTTACTTGTTGACCCACTCCGCTCTTCAACAAAGCGCTTATGCGCACCATCATCTCCCGTGCTGCTTTTCGTGTGAACGTCAAAAGAAGAATCTGATGCGGGGGAACCCCCTTTTCGATGAGGTAACTCACCTTGTAGGTAATGACGCGGGTTTTGCCGCTCCCCGCGCCGGCTATGACTAATAGGGGCTCCTCGGTCGTGACCACAGCCGCCAGTTGGGCCTGGTTGAGCTCTGCGGCATAATTCACCTTGAATCTGGGATTGAACTCGGTGTCGATCCTATCGATCACACGCGATTCAATGCTGCTTGCCACGAGCGTCAGCGCCGAAACCCTCTCATCGGTGGCATCATCCCTTTCAGGCTGTTCATACGCATCGGGAACGGGCATACCGGTATCCGGATCGACGGCACCGGTCGTCAAAAGAGCATCGTCGCCAGCCGTACGCTGCTGCGAGCTGATGACCATATCCAAGAATTCGGACGATTCCCCCTCCAGGTGCTTGTCGCCACCCTGTTCAAGGTGTTTCTTTCGTAAAAAATCCAGCAGGGACAACGGGCGGCGATTAAATGGTGTTCTTTACTGAGATACACTGACAAGTTGGTATAAATTTGATCTAAATTCCAATGAAATGATTCAAAAGGGACTATGGGACGATGCTCACCCCGAGCAAAATTTGTTGCCGCGCGACGGCAACGTGCACTACTACCCGAATGTTTTCGCTCTTGATGTTGCCGACCGCCTTTTTCGGGGCTTGATGGCGAACATCGATTGGCGTCACGACGAGGTTGTTTTGTACGGAAAGCGCATCGTCACACGAAGAAAAGTGGCTTGGTATGGCGACCGTGATTACGCATACACCTACTCGAAGACCACCAAACGGGCACTGCCTTGGATTCCGGAGCTGCTCGAAATCAAGGCGGTCATCGAAGATGTTTCGTGTCACACGTATAATTCATGCCTGTTGAATTTGTATCACAGCGGCGACGAGGGAATGGCTTGGCACAGCGACGATGAAAAGGAGCTTCTCGATGGTGGAGCCATAGCATCGGTCAGCCTGGGATCGAGCCGTAAATTTCATTTCAGGCACAAAGTCACCAAGGAGCAAGTTTCGGTGACACTCGATCACGGCAGTCTTTTGATGATGCTGGACCAAACCCAGAAACATTGGGTGCACAGACTTCCAACGACAAAACGTGTTTTCGAACCACGGATAAACCTGACATTTCGCACGATTGCTGGCTGAGTCAGGTCAAACCGCATTCAAACCGACGTTGTTTTCCATCTACCGCGCGTGAACAGCCACAACGTGAAGAGCCCGACAGCCGTCTCCGAAAAGAACACACCCCAAAACACACCCGACTGCTGCCACCCCTCCGTTACGGCCAAATAGTAGCACAATGGAATCTGTATCAGCCAAAAGAAGACGAGGTTGATCTTGGTCGGGGTCATGGTATCGCCGGCACCGTTGAACGCCTGAGTCGACACCATCCACCATCCGTACACAAAAAGGGAGTAAGACAATATCTGAAGCCATTCGGCTCCGACAGCAACCACCTGAACATCCGACGAAAAGATGCGCATGAGGGGCTCGTTCAAGAAGAAGTATATGAGCGAAACACCCAGGAGGAAGGCCATGTTGTAGGAACCAATCCTCCACACGGAGCTTTCTGCCCGAGCCGGATTACTCGCACCCAAGTTCTGCCCGACCAACGTTGCTGCGGCATTCGAGAAACCCCAGGCAGGCATCATGGTGAACATCATGATGCGCATGGCGATGGTGGCACCGGCAACGGCCTCACTGCCTACATACGCCAAGATCCGCATAAGGAAAATCCATGAGGTCATTCCGACAATCATCTGTCCGACACCACCGATGGATGTTTTGAAGATGTGGAACAGGGATTCGCCATCATACCGCAGTTGCTCGCGAGTCACCCGCAAGTGCTTGCCGCCTTTGAACAGGATCCAAAGCTGCATCAGCACACCAATACCCCGTCCGATGGTGGTTGCAATTGCCGCCCCCTCCAAACCCATGGCGGGTATGGGTCCCCAGCCAAAGATCAAAATGGGATCCAAGATGATGTTGATGCCGTTGGCAACAAAAAGCACCCGCATGGCCACTGCCGCATCGCCGGCACCACGGAAAATGGCATTGACAACAAAGAGCAGCATGATGACGAAATTGCATCCGAGCATCCATTGCATATAACGGTAGCCGTGCTCTATGACCCATGCATCCCCACCCATCAAGGCAAGCAGCTCTTTGGCATAGAAAATGCCAACGATGGCAAACGGCGCCGAAGCGACCATTGCCAATATGATGGACTGCACGGCCGAGAGGCCGGCCTCGGAGGCGTTCTTCTCACCGATCCGACGTGCCACCACCGCCGTAACGGCTGTCGAGAGCCCCATGCCAACGGAGTAAAGCAGGAACAGATAGGTCTCCGTCAAGCCGACCGTCGCAACGGCCGATGCCCCCAGTCGCCCCACAAAGTAGATGTCGACCACCGCAAACGTCGATTCCATCACCAACTCCAGAATCATCGGAATCGACAACAGGAAAATGGCTTGATTAAGAGGGATTTGGGTGTAATCGGCCTCAGTGCCCCTGATGGCATTCCGCAACTCGCGCCATAGGGATCCCCTGTCCAATTGGGCATCAATCCGCTGTTCGTTTGTATCCTCATTGAGCATCAGAGGTGCAAACGGATTTTATTCATTGTTGTAGACCCAAAAGTTTTCAATTTCTATAGTGGTTTCTTTCAGCCGGCAGAACTTGTGAATATCGCTAAATATCCTAACTTGCACTATATCGGCGTTCGTAATTTAGCCGATGTCTGCAATGCAGAACGTTTGGGTCACACATTCTGCTTGAACCACGAAGCGGAATGTCACGTTAAATGGCCGATGATATTATGACGCCGTTGAAAGGATACCTGAGATTTGCATCCAAAAACCCAGTTTTGGTTGGTTGGATTGTGTATGTGATCCTCACATCGGTTACGGTTGCCTTCTCGCTGTGGATGCTCAACGTCGAAAAAAGAAACGCGATGTACGATGTTGAGCGCAGATCCTTAGAGGTGAGAGACAATCTGGAGGGTGCCTTGACAAACAGCGTCATTGCCACGAGCATGATCGCCTATCTGGTCGAAAACGATATCATAAAGGACAACTTTGATTCCTTGAGCCACGACCTTCTCGAGCAATACACGTTCATCGATGCTCTGCAGCTCCTCAAGGGGACAACAATTGTGAACACATACCCACTCCAAGGTAATGAATCTACGATTGGATTTGACATATCGACAAACAGATCGCATGCGATCGAGTCGATGAAATCCATAGCCCGAAACCAGCTCTATTTTGAGGGCCCATTCAACTTGCGACAAGGTGGAGTCGGCATTGTGGGCCGGCGACCCATTTACCAAAATGGGGAGCTCTGGGGGTTCACGGCCGTCGTCATACGATCCCAGACATTGATCGAGGCGTCAGGAGTCGACCAATCTGGATTGGACGAGAAGTATCAGTACCAAATCACCAAACTGGGTGTTGACAGCACTCTCACGAACCTGTTCGATCATCCCAATCCAATCGAAAACGGGATCTATTATTCAAGTTTTATCCCCATTGGCGATTGGAACGTCATTGTAAAAGCTAGGTATCCTTTGCACTTACTCAGGGCGACGCCGATCTTCATTCTAGGGTTACTCCTCTCCTCCGTGATCGGCATCATGGCTTGGTTCATGGCCTCTGAGCCCAAAAAGCTGGAGAAAATGGTGCACGAAAAAACCGAGTCGCTCGAGCTGGCCAAGTTGGAGCTGGAAGAGCAGAGAAGCCGATTGTTGGTCATCAATGCCGAGCTCAAGCAGTTCGCATTCGTGGCATCGCACGATCTTCAGGAGCCCCTTAGAATGATATCCAGCTTTCTGTCGAAGTTGGATCAAAATTACAGCACCAAATTAGACGACAGGGCCCGCAAGTACATTCACTTTGCGGTGGACGGGGCTAACAGAATGAGGACGCTCATCATCGACTTGCTCGAGTATTCGCAAGTTGGAGAAACCATGAGCAAACTCGAGCTCATCGATTTGAACGACGTGATGAATGAAGTAAAACAGATGAACCGAGATCTCATCACGGCAAAGTCGGCAACCATCATGTCAGACAACCTTCCTAGCCTGCTCGGATATCGGGTTCCACTCATTCAAATGTTCAGCAATCTGATACAAAATGCCATTAAGTACTCAAAAGATGGCGTGACGCCACACGTTGAAATTATTGCCAGCGAAACCAAGTCGGCTGTGGAAATCAAGGTGGTCGACAATGGCATCGGTATTGAAAGCGAATACTTCGACAAGATATTCATCCTGTTTCAGCGTCTTCACTCCACATCTGAATATAGCGGCACCGGCATCGGTTTGGCTATTGTGAAAAAAGTTGTCGACATGCACAACGGAACGATCCGTGTCGAATCAACACTAGGAATTGGGACCACATTTATACTGACCCTAAAAAAATTTCCAGATCGCAATGCTAGAATCCAAGCGTACTAAGATCATCCTGTCCTCCGTTCTGTGTCTCACACTTGGGAGCCTGAGTGGATTCATCACGGTGGATTCGGTGGCAACGTGGTATCAAACCATCCAAAAGCCATCATGGAATCCGCCAAGCTGGTTGTTCGGACCCGTTTGGACTACCCTGTACATCATGATGGGCGCCTCATTTGCACTCGTCTGGCATTCCGATCACCCCGGCCGGAAACGCGCTATGTCCATCTTTGTGTTACAACTAGCACTAAATCTTGTGTGGACTCCCGTCTTTTTCGGACTCCATCAGATAGGTTGGTCATTTCTTGTGATCATCGTCCTGTTAATAACCATCGCAGCCACGATTATGAAATTCAGCAAAATCAACAGAACCGCCGCTTGGTTGCTCGTCCCTTACATATTGTGGGTCAGTTTTGCCACCGTGCTTACCGGCACGATATGGTATCTGAACTCAAACGGGAATCAACCGGAACAATCCGCAAACCTCATTAAACCTGCAGCCATGGAGCAAAACAAGATTGACGCAGACAACGCTGTCCTCACTTGGAAAGATGTTATCGCTCTTGCCAAAAACGGCAACAAACAGCCTGACCGCCGGGTTGAGAAGACAGATGCCGAGTGGAGGCAAATCCTCACGGAAGAGCAGTACTACGTGATGCGCAAAAAGGGAACCGAGAGGCCGTTCAGCACCGAAATGTGCTCACGATTCGAACCCGGAATCTACGCATGCGCCGGTTGCGGCACCCCCCTTTTCGACTCGGCCACCAAATATCAAAGCGGCACCGGTTGGCCTTCGTTTTCGCTTCCCATGAAAGACAATGTCGTATCGTACGTCATGGACAATTCGTTCGGAATGGTGCGTGTCGAGACCGTCTGCAGCACGTGCGACTCCCACCTGGGTCACGTGTTTCCTGATGGACCTGAGCCCAGCGGACTACGCTACTGCATCAATGCGGCATCGCTGAAGAAGACGGAGCTATAAAAACCAATTCCACATGGTGCAGGCCCTCAATACCCAGCTCTTGGTTGGAGCATACAGCCAAGGTTGGTTTCCGATGGCCGACGGCAGGTCTGAAGACGACATCTGGTGGTACCAGCCTGAAGTGCGGGGTGTTATCCCCTTGGACAAGTTCCATATGAGCAAGAATGTGATGCGGCTCATTAAACGGGGTGGGTACGACGTAAGGATGAACCATTCGTTCGACGAGGTCGTGCGATTATGCGCCGAACGGGATCACACATGGATATCCGACGAGATCATCCGTGCCTACACGCAACTTCAGGCGGACGGTTTTGCTCATTCATTCGAAATATGGAAGGAGGGCGGCATGGTGGGTGGTCTTTACGGCGTGAGCATCCAGCGCGCATTTTTTGGCGAATCCATGTTCCATCTAGAACCAGAAATGGACAAGATTGCACTGTGGCATTGTCACCAATACCTGTTGCATAATGGTTACGAGTTGTGGGACACCCAGTACTACACCGAGCACTTGGGCCGATTTGGATGTGTTGAAATCCCCCACGAGGAATACATGGTATTGCTTGAGCAAGCGATAAAATGACCAACGCAGAATGGTCTCAAGCGGACGGTGCACAAATCAGAAGTGGCTTTTGTCGGTCGTGTCTTCAATAAAATCAAACTCGAGCTGACGTCCGTACATCAGGCTTTCTTCCAAGTCGAGGTTGCTCACGGCAATTCCAAGCAGCCGCACCGGTCGAGTGTGCACATCGGTGGCCGGTAGCAAGTCACGTGCAACCTGGTACAAAACCTCTGGTTCATCGACATAACGGCTTAGACTGTAACTGCGGGTGCTCCTCTCGAAGTCGTGATACCTTACTTTGAGGGTGATCGTCCTACCCTTCGTCTCTATGCGCCTCATCCTGTCGGATACCGTGAGGGCGATCCGTTCCAGTTCGGCCTCCATGTCTCTCAGCAGCGTCATGTCTTCCTCGAAGGTGTTCTCGGCCCCGACACTTTTCCGAATATGGTCTGGCTGCACGGGACGATTATCGACACCGTTCGCTATATCGTAGTAATATAGCCCTGATTTTCCAAAATGCTGGATGACCACCTCAAGGGGAGTACTGCGTAAATCTAATCCAGTTTTTATTCCGAGCGTGATCATTTTTTGCTCCGTCACGCGGCCGATGCCATGAAATTTGCCGATCGGAAGCCGGTCGATGAAATGCTGTGCTTTCTCGGGCCTGATCACAAAAAGACCATCCGGTTTTTTGATGTCGGAGGCGATTTTGGCCAGAAACTTCCCGCCTGCCACACCCGCCGATGCGGTTAGTCCCGTCTCTGCCCGAATGCGGTTTTTTATCCAGACGGCAATTTTCGTGGCGATAGGTTCGTCCATCTTGTTCTCGGTCACATCGAGGTAGGCCTCATCCAGTGACAATGGTTCAACGAGGTCGGTCACTTCGTGGAAGATGTCCCTAATCTGATACGCGACGTTTTTATAGGCGTCAAATCTTGGAGGGACGAATATTGCCGACGGGCACAGTCGGTATGCTTGAGCGCAGGGCATTGCGGAACGTATTCCGAACTTGCGGGCCTCATAGCTGCACGTGGCCACCACTCCGCGGCTATCGGGTGGTCCTCCGACAACAATTGGTCTTCCGCGCAGTGACGGGTTGTCGCGCTGTTCCACCGCGGCGAAGAACGCGTCCATGTCGATGTGGATGATCTTGCGATGCATCCAAGAATATATGTATGATTTATGTGTTAACCACGTATTCGGCTACTTTTTTGGCCGTATTTTGCCCGTCCAAGGCCGCCGAGATGATACCTCCCGCATAACCGGCCCCCTCACCGGCCGGAAACAGTCCTTGGACGTGTGGATGCATGAACGTGACAGGATCGCGAGGAATGCGTATGGGAGAGCTCGTGCGGCTCTCTGCTCCGATCACCTGCGCCTCGTTGGTGTAATAACCTCTCATGGTCTTGCCGAAATGGCGGAAGGCCTGTCGTAGTCTCCGGCTGATTCCAGAAGGCACAATATCATGCATGGGTGCGCTCACGATGCCGGGTATGTAGGACGTGCCCCCCAAACTTGCCGAGAGCCTTCCCTCCACGAAATCGATCATCCGCTGTGCGGGGGCCTGTTGGGTCACTCCGCCACCCGCTGCGAATGCCGCCTGCTCAAATGCTTTTTGAAATTCCAGACCAGCAAAAACACCGTGTTTGGTAAAGGGCGTCAAGTCTTCGAGTTCGACCGCCACTACCATGCCGCTGTTGGCATATTCGTTGTCCCTTTTTGACAGCGACATTCCATTTACGACCAACTCGCCGGGTGAGGTGGAGGCGGGAACGATCCAACCGCCCGGACACATGCAGAACGAAAACACACCCCGTTGTTCCACCTGGCATACAAGTTTGTAGCTCGAGGGAGGCAAATTGGGATCGCGCTCTGCCGACCCGTACTGGATGCGATCGATAAGTGGCTGAGGGTGCTCCAGTCGAACACCCACGGCATAGGGCTTCGCCTCGATGAGGATGCCTCTGCGGTGAAGCAGGTAAAAAATGTCCCTTGCCGAATGCCCGGTAGCCAAGATTACGGCGTCTCCCAGCATTTCTTCACGGTCATTGATCCTTACACCGCATATTCGGCCATCTTCGACCACAAAATCGGTGACATGCGAATCGAAGTGGATTTCTCCTCCGAATTCGAGTATGGTTTCACGTATGGCCTTTACAACCCGGGGTAGCTTGTTGGACCCAATATGAGGGTGAGCGTCGACCAAAATATCGGTTTTGGCTCCGTGCTCTACGAATATTTGCAATGCTTTGCGTATGTCGCCACGCTTATGCGACCGCGTGTACAACTTCCCGTCACTGTACGTGCCGGCACCCCCCTCTCCAAAACAGTAGTTGGAGTGTGGGTTTACGATGCCGTCTTGCTGGATCCTCTTCAAATCGATGCGACGGCCCTGAACGTCCTTGCCACGGTCGACAATAACGGGTTTGATTCCGTGCTCGAGCAGTTCAAGAGCCGCAAAATAGCCAGCTGGACCCGCACCCACAATGATGATACGCCTGTCGGACAACGGCTTGTAGGAATCACGAATCAGAGGTTCCGGTTTTGGAAGCTCGTCTATGTAGAGTTTTACTTGAAGTACGAAAACGGGGTTCTTGCCACGTGCATCGATAGACCTTTTGAATATCTCCCAATGTCGGACTCTTTTTGCCGAGACGGAAGCGCGCTGCACGGCTGCAGCCTTCACCAGGTCGGGATCTGCCGCATCTGAAGGACTCAGTTTTACTTCTACGATCATGCCGTAAGATAGTGAACATTGGACATTGGACATTGGACATTGGACATTGAGCATTGAGCATTGGACAGTGAACAGTGGACAATGAACAGTGATCAGTGATCAGTGAAGAATATAACTTGATTGTAGTATATCATTTTTATATAATTCTCTCGCTTCTCGCTTC
>CAYZWQ010000008.1:29839-31883 GCA_964481355.1 uncultured Chitinophagales bacterium | reverse complement strand
ACAATTCAAACCACCTAGTTTTTACAGGGTTGGGGGCCCCCTATTAGTTGGGGCCCCCCTACTCCCCCCTCCCAAAAAAGACGGCGTTGTCATCCTGAGCTGACACACCGAGGCGAAGCCGAGGTGTCGGCGAAGGACCTGCTTTCCAATTTAACTGACGCTGTTGTCATCCTGAGCTGACACACCGAACCCGAAGGTCCCGAACGCAGTGAGGGAGCGGTGAAGGATCGGCGAGGTGTCGGCGAAGGACCTTCTTTCTCAACTACGAAATGTCGGCGCGTCATCCTGACCTGTCGCACCTGCCTCACAGCAAACGGGAACGGGTGGGTCAAAATGAGGGAATTTTCCCGTCAGATCATGCGTCCTCGCCTAGGACGAACCATGAATCGAATTGTGAGATTGAACTGTGTTTCTGCACATATCCCTTCGACAGAAGAAGGCGTTCGATGCGATCCCGATTTTCGGTGAAATTATGCTCGCACGTGATGATTTTTATCGTGTACGCTTCAAAATCGAACGCACTCAAAATCTCGTATTCGGATCCTTCGGTGTCTAGCGACAGATAGTCGATCACGTTGGGGGCGTTGTGCGTCTTGAGCAAGTCGACCAGCGACACCGTTTCCACTTCGTACGTCGTACCCGAAGATCTTCGATAACCGTGCATGTCACTGTCCATGAATTGAGTGAGGGTCGACAGCTGGGGATCCCGTGTTTCGTTGAATGTGACCCTCTCTCCCGACCTTGACCACACGCACCTTGAGTCGATGGCAGCCTTTCTGTTGTTCCTTAAGTTGTGATGCCACACTTTTGCCGGCTCGGCGAGGATTCCGTTCCATGCCAACGTTTTTTCCAACATGTAGGTGTTGCTAAAGCCTATACCGTCGGTAGCGCCGAATTCCACAAAGAAGCCCCCGCGTTTGAAACCTGTCTCCACCATTACAAAGATGTCCTGCGCAATTTGACTTTTTGACTCGGTCATCTTCCTTACGGGGTAGCTGTAGTCCATGCTACGATGATAGTCTCTGATCGTGGTATTTTTCACAACTACGTACCCAAAATAGTTCGCAATTGTTGCGACTGCTTTCTTAAAAAGATTCTTCATAAATACGTTTTGATTACTGTAGCCACTTTCTTTGTTGCTTCACGGCCGACACTGCAAAGGTACGTGAGGGAGAAGTTTCTTGGTGGAGCGAAACGATGTGGTCGTACACCTCTTCTATGCTGGCATCGGGATCAACAACGCGTCCTTTCGCGTACAGGGCCGTGCGTCGGCCTTGGGCGCCAATGTCGTAGGATACAACGGGCATGCCAAGGGCCATGAGCTCGTCGAGGGTATAGCAGAAGGTCTCGGGCACGATCGAGGCGAGAAAGAAGACGGTGATCCCCGATGCGGCGACGAGGGCGGGCATGTCTGACAGTTCGTACCGACCCATTACCGTGATGTTCGGCTCAAGCAGCATGAGGCTCGATCCTATGAGGGTGATCGGCGTGTCGGAATGGAGATCGGCGACGAAGCGTGCCAAGTCATTGGCCCTGTCGACCCCTTTATAGCGGTGCAGTACACCGACAAGGCCGATGTTGAGCGGATGTGGCGATGTGGCCGGCAAGGGTCGGAATGGGATCGGATGAGTATGGGGCCTGACCCGAAACTGCGCATCGGGCACGGGGTGGGCACGTTGGACGATCGCCTGCGACGAGGCGTCGAACAACACCAGCTCGTCGCTGTGCGCGAACAGCTTCCGAAAGGGCTCCCGCCACCGGTCGATGTCGTAGCCGGGTCCGCCGAATTGCCACATGTGCTTCGATGTAGAGGCACACGACGCACAGATCGACGGCTGGTCGGGAACGTTGCAGAATCGGTCAGACGCGTCGAGCAGATGTTGGGACGCACATACCGGGTAGAAGTCGTGGAAGTTGACCGATACGGCAGCTTGGTGCAGTTGGCGCAGCCGCACGACCAAGTCGATGCACGATCCGGGGTCCGGGAAACGAATCAGCGAGTTGACGACTATCTTCCCGATAGACCTGTCCTGATAGATGGTCT
>CAYZWQ010000008.1:0-29829 GCA_964481355.1 uncultured Chitinophagales bacterium | reverse complement strand
ACCGGTGGTGTGGTGCTGCCGCAGCAGGTACCTGGGTCGGTGCGGGTCATAATAGAGACGGTGAACGGTGAGTCCTTCGTCGCGCATCCGGCGGATGAGGGTGTCGGTATAGAGGCGTGTTCCGCCGGGAAGGTTGTGGTCGACGATCAGTGTATCGACCTGTCGGGCGATCTTGCGCTTCGGCGAGGCGTCGATGCGATAGCCGTGAATATCGTCCTTGAAAGGTCGGTGTGCGGCATAGCGCGCCAGCGTCCACACCAGGCCGTACACGGCCCGACGCAACCGCGGGAACCGCCAGGTAAGGCGGTCGAAGATACGATGGGCGCTGAGCCGGAGTCGACGCATTGTGTGCATGAGATCGTAAGGTGCGCTCGTTTGTCCCTGAAGCTGGCGACATAGAGTGAACAGTCTAAGCTTCGCGGTGGGTAATATAGGAAAATGGGCGAGATTGGGCGTTGGACATTTCAGATTGCAGATAGCAAATTGAAGATTATGACCCGCAGGCGCCTCCCCTCCCCCCAAATGCCGCCTTTGTCATCGTGAGCTGACGTTGTCATCCTGAATGAAGTGAAGGAACCGGAGGACGCAGCCGAGGCCGTAGGTCCCGAACCAAAGTCCTGAGCAAAGCGAGGGAACAGTTAGGGAATGGGCGAAGGACCTTGTTCTAAAATGCCGCTGCCGGAACTTGGAACCAGCGCGTAGCTCTCAATTCCCATGTGACTTGACGTACTGGTCTTTCATTCGGTTGCCCTCGACGATGTTCGATCTCTCGTCGTTGATGCCTTTATGCACAAAGACCATGTTGTGATAGAAATGCATGGATACCACGTGTTGGTCATAATAGCTTTTTTGGTATCCATCGATCAAGAATTCTTCGCTGTTGAGCGAATCGGTTAAATCCTTGAAGAAGTTCATCATCGTGTCGGGATTTCGAAGGTCGGCGCTGTCGCCGCCGTAGTCTTCCCAATAGGAGGTCTGGGTGTCTTCGACGACATAGATCCCGCCGTCCTTCAGTTTGGGAAACAGCATCTTGAAGGTTTCGATGACGTGCCTGTTGATGTGGCTGCCGTCGTCGATGATCACATCGATGTCGCCGATGCGATCGCAGACCTGCTCCATGAATACGGCGTCAACTTGGCTGCCTTTGAAGATGGTGATACGAGGTTCCTGAAGCTCCGACTTGTCGAAGATGTCGATGCTGTATATGTGGGCTTTTCGAAAGTACTTCTTCCACATCCGCAGCGATTCCCCCCCGCGGTCGGGATCTTGGTACCCGCCGACTCCGATTTCGAGCAGGTTGATGGGTTTGTTTCTGTAAGGCCGCAGATGCGTCATGTAATGGGCTGCGTAGTGATGATCGCCCACCTTGTCGGTGCCATAGATGAACCCCATTTTCGTCAGATCGCCCCATGCAAACGCAGCCTTGACATCATGGACCACATTCTTGACCAAGCGACGATGTTTCTTCGAAAGCCTGGCGTAAATGTGGTTGTAGAGCAGTTTTTTTATCAAAATTGGGTCGCTGGGTCGCGTTGTTACTGACTGGGGCAAGTTCGCTTTGCACCGGAGTGAAATTAAACAACATTTAACTACATCCCAAAGGAAGCCCAGCTGATTCGAGGTCGTAATCGGATGTGTGGGTCGTCTGCCCCCCCCTCACAGATGCCTCAACCGCTTCGGAAGCCGCAGGTAGGTGAGCCATCTTCCCACAACTCGATGCTTGCCATAGGTGGCTTTCAGTCGGTGGATCATGGTAACCACGACGACATAGGCGCGCATGCCGACGCCTGTGAGGCCTCCGGGTCCGTAGCGGCGCAGCAGACGGTTGGCTGCCTGCCGTTGGGTGCCTCTATGCTGATCTTGCCAGTAGGGGGTCCACACGGTGCTGCTTTGGTACAAGCGTTTCCAGGTCACGGGCCGGACGTCATAGACGATCGGTGCAAACAGCGCCACGCTGAAGACCCACTCTTGGTCGATGGCCACCAGCGAGGTGGCAGGATCCATTCGGATGTGGGCATCGACCACGTTTTGGCGTCGGAACAACCCGCGGAAAGGGTAGCCCATCCATCCTCCCACCATCATCCGCACGGTGGTCAACGGCGAAAGGAGACCGGGCTCAATGGGAAGGGGCACTGTCGGAATGGGGGTGGTGCCGTCGGGCTTGACGCACCGCAGCTGCCCGAAGGCAAGCCACGCCTGTGGGTGGGCGGCCAGAGCGGCGGCCAGCGTGGGCACCCAGCCGGGATCGAAGATGTCGTCGTGGGGCATCCACATGAAGAGCTCGCCGCTGGCCGTCTCGAGCAGCTGGTGGTAGTGCTCGGCGAAGCCAAGACCGGCCGCCTGGGAATGGACTGTGACCCGCGGGTCGTCGACCAAGCGGGTGGCAATCTGGGTGGCGGCATCGTCGATGCAGGTCTGATCGGAGATGATCACCTCGGTGACCATCGGAGGCAGCGCCCGCACATTGTCGACGACGTTGTCGATCCACGGGGCCGAGCCGTGGAGCGGGATGGCGACGGTGACGGTCGGCGTCATTGGATGTACGCCGGCTGGTGCGAAGCCAGCACCTCGGCAACCCGTGCGGCGAACAGCGGGGCGGTGGTGAGCTTACCAGTGTCGACCGAGAGGTAGCCGTCGTGGTCGTGCACGCCGATGGCGTTCCGGCGATGGAGCTCGCTGTGGGGCTCGTCGATGTCGCTGTCGCCCCAGGCCACGATGATGCCGCCGTTGACTGACTCGACCTGCACGTCGCGCAGGCATTCGATGCGCTCCGACATTGCAGCTACTGTTGCCATGGCGACATCCCGTTTGGTTGCCATGAGGTCGGGGTCTCTGAGCATCGACAGCCACGCTGCCGGCGGTTCAAGACCGGTGCTGAGTCCTGCAAGGCAGGCGGGGTACCACGAAAGATAGACCCTTCCGTTGCCCCGGTACACCACGTCGCCGTATGGCCCTAGCGCAAAGGTGGTGGTGATGTTGTGCGCGGGTGTGGTTCTCATCCTGGCGTTCACCACGAGTTTGAGCCGGTAGAGGCAGGATCTCGGCGTGGCGATGCCCATGGACGCGTCGATGGCCAGGCGTCCGTCCCACAGGCAGTTCACCACCGAGTCGGCGCCGAAGGTGGCCGCGGATCCGTCGCCGTCGGCGGTTTCGACCGCGAAGCCCTGCGATGTGCGTTCCACGCCTTTGACCACGTGATTCGGGTGGAAGGCGATGTCGTTGGCGCGCAAGGCGGCAAGGAGCTGCTCGCGCATTAGCACCGGGTCGACGGCCACTTCGCTGGTGAGGTGCGCCGCCACCACGTCGCCCGAGTAGCCGGCACGGCGCGTGCAGTCGAGGGGTCTTGAACGTGCGAAGGTGCGCAACCCTGCATATGTCGCCCCTTGGCTGAAACGATCGGCGAGGACATCGTCCACCCATGCGTAGTGTTCGGCCAGTTTGTCGGGGCTCACCATGGTGTCGTCGAGGATTGCGTACATGAACGGCTCCGACCGCATCGCGTTCCAGTCGATTGGTCGTGGCATCCAACGGTCAATCAGGTCGGCGAAGCGGGTGGCGCCATCCACCATAAGCGAGGCCGTCTCGCGGCCTGGCTCGTTGCCGTACACGTACCCGAGGTGAAGCTTGCCCTCGCCGCGGAGGCTGGCACCCAGCAGCGGAGCGGGGGCGCGGTCGATGAGCTCAACCCGCCATCCTGCGCGCGTCATCGCCAGCGAGGCCAGCACACCCTGTATGCCGGCGCCGAGCACAGCCACGCTGCGTTGACGGGAAATGATCATGGCAAAAAATGTTCAGTTAGTTGGACGTCTGGGGCAGTTCAATGGCAAGAGTGAAAGTTGCCATGTACACGCATCGCATGATAACCGCGATCCGCCTGTTTGTCAAGTGGTCAACGGGGGCCTTCGTACCCAAACAATGTGGTTGCTTCCAAATGCTGATCTGGTAGCGATTGTTTTACGCATGGGTGTTGTGCTCAAGCCACTGCTGATAGAAGGCCGTCCTGCGACGGTCGAGCACATCGGGTCGATAATCCAACGCGGCGTTGTAATTACGAGCAGCCTGATCGACCATGGCCTCCGATGTTAGGGCGGCGACCATATCGGCAATCCGGCGCACGTCACCGGGACTGAACATACAGGCGTCGCCGAGCAGCTCCGGTATGCCGCCGACCCTGCTGCCTAGTACGGGCAATGCCACGCTCATGGCTTCGAGCACGGCTCGGGGCAATCCTTCGAGCCTGCTCGGTTGGATGTACACATCAAGGGTTTTCAAAAAATCGAACACTTCGTCGTGTCGCATTGGTCCGAGGATGGTGACTTCGTTCTCCAAACCCAACTTGTGGATGAGCGATGCAAGCCTGCGCGGGTTACCCTGCCCTACCAAGCGGTACTGAACGTTCAATCCGCGCCGCTTTAGCTCGGCCACCGCCTTGATGACATCTTTTTGACCCTTGTAGGGCACATCGACCGCTGCTACCGTGCCCAAAACGAGGGGTGCAGAAGCAGCCCGATTTCGGATCCGGTCGATGCGTTCGTCCAACACCGTTGTCGGTTGAGCCCTGAGGGCCACATCCGATATGCCAACCTGCGTTCCAACGTTCGGATAGCGTTCTTGCAAAAAATGCTTTGTCACATATATCACGTGTGGGCAATCACGCATGATTTTTTGGGTGCGGTGGTATTTATAGTGGGCGATCAGCTTTCCCTTCCACCCGTAATGCCAGTATGCGTCGTAGGTGCAGGCAACCATTTCGACGAGGTAAGGTTTGCCCAGTTTCCTTGCCTGCTTGATGGCGATCGCACCCGCCATGCTTGGCATTCGCACAATCACCATGTCGGCGTTTTCAACAGCCGAATAAATGATCATGGTGGCTTCCCTCTTGTAGAGCAGATACTTCGTAGCTGATTTGAAGTTTGGTATTTCGATGCAAGAAAAGTTTTGATCTGTGAATTTAATGTATCGGTATACCTCATCGGCGGCAATAGACATCACTCTCATGAGAAATGTGACATATGGTCCAAAGTTTTTATACCGCTCTACCAAATCATTATTAATATGCAAACCATAATAATCGCCTTCATCATCTCTGTAGATATATCCATCATGAACAAATAATATTTTTTCCATCCGTAATACGATTACATCAAACCATTATTCAAAGACGATCAATGTTCAATGTCCACTGTTCACTGTTCACTGTTCACTGTCCACTGTTCACTGTTCACTGTTCAATCTTCAATCTTCAATCTTCACCCTCAGTCCCACGCTCCAGTACGCGCCCTGCATCTTGATGGGCTGGGTCACCCGCACGTTGTTCTCGCCCTCGAGCTGGAACTGCTGGTCGTAGGTGCCGAGCACCTGCTTCAATTGCACGCTCAGGTGCGCGCGTTCGGCCAGCATGACCTTGATTCCCACGAGCACATGGGGCAGATAGGCCGACCCCGATATTTCGGACCGGTCGATCGTGCTCTCGAAGGTGGTCTTGATGCTCATGAGGTCGAGTCCGGCTCCGCCGTACGCCTCGAAGAGTTGCAGGGGCGTGTGCACGATCACGGTGGCCCCGATGGGCAGAAAGCGGTAGCGCAGCTCCTCGTTTCCCACGCCAGGGTCACGCAGCACCGTGGCCGCGGTCGATCCACCGGCCGCCCCGATGCGCAGGCGCACCTGTTTGGCCATGTCGAGGTCCATGTCCACCCCGACCATCGTGGCCGGACCGAACTCCCAGACGGTGCCCTCCCAGGCGTCGAACGACGGTGTGTACCGGCCTACGTGCACGCCGTAGGAGTTGACCCCGAAGTTCTTTTGGGCGTTGGCAGTCGAGAAACAAGACGCGAGAAGCAAGACGCAAGAGGCGAGACACAAGATGCGAGGCGCGAGTTGACCCCTACGAGGCAGGTCCCGTCTTAGTAAGGATGACAGTGCTTTCAGTAGAGTGTAAGATGCTTTCAGCATAGTTGCGCGATCGATGTTAAAGGTCAAATGCCCAATGTCACGACAGTTTCATCGCTTGTCATCCGACAATATAGTGTTCGTCATGCAATTATGGACAACGTACCCTATCGGAAGATGCGTTGTTTCAGATCCTTGATGGAGTGCGGCATGGCCGCCCTGAAGATGCGCACCAGTTCGCCGAACGTCCTCGCCAGCCCAAGCGACTGATGCAGCAGCCTGACACGAGGCACATGGATGTCACCATATTGATCGGCGGATGAGCGGTAGCCAATTAAGAGCAAGGCGTGACGCAGCGAAAGTGTTCTCGTATACGAATCGCCACTTAGCATGTACAGTTCCCGATATGTACGGTAGCTGCTCAATAGCTTTGCTTTCGCGCCGATCATGCTGTGGACGCCCCCTTGATGGATGCGGTACACTCCGAGCGGCTTCGTGAGGTAATAGCCTTTTCCCTGCCTGAGAAGGTGATAAAACAGGATCACATCGCCATTATAGGAATGATCAAAGCTCGGCATGTCCTTTCTGGCTTCCTTTCGATGGACCGCGGTAAGCAGCTTGGTGAGCCACACGTCAAGCGTGTCGTCGAGTGTGAACGCATACCCATTGTCGTCCTGCAGCACGGCACCTGGCTTGTCGATTACGAGTCGGCTTTCACTGGCATGAACGTTGGTGCTGTAGTACCCTCCCGTACACAGGACGATGTCGGGGTTTGCCTCCAGGATGTCGACTTGCTGCTGAAGTTTGTGGGGATCAATCCAGTAGTCGTCCCCCTCACAATATGCGATGCATTTACCTGTTGCCAAGTGGCTCCATGCGTGTGCGGGGCGGATTCCTTTCTGGAACTGATTCTCGTCGTGGATCACAGCCCGAATGATGTGGGGGTACTTGGCCGCGTACGCTCTCACGATATCGGATGTGCCGTCGGTAGATGCATCGTCGCGGATGATGAGCTCGTAGCGAAAATCCGTTTGCTGGCCCAACACGCCACAAATAGCATCCTCAATAAATGCGGCGTGGTTGTAGGTGGCGCAGCAGACACTGACCATGAGTGGGGCATCGGGGTCTTTCCAGCCCTGCATGATCTCGCTCTCGGGCCGTATGGCCAGCCTCTTGGGCAGTGGTGTGAGCTTCACTGTGGATGGTCCTGGCTCGAAGGTGCCGCTTGCTGGGTGGAGTCGATCACCAGATTGAAATGGGGAATCGGGTCGCGGTAGATGTCAAGCAGTGCAGACCGATCATCCGACTGCATCACCACAATCCCCAAGCGGTCGCGGGTGGAACGGTAGGGATCCACACGGTCGCCCACGGCCTTGCTGCGAAGCTCGACTATGACGTGGCGGCGCAGTTCGTTCGATAGCCCGATGTGCCGCAGGGTGCCCAAGGTACTGGCGTGAAGCACCAAATGCCCTGCAGTCGTCGGTGCATGTCGGGGTTCAACCATAGGTGACCAGCCAAGCGCAATGTCGATGGCAGCCTGGGTGTAATCGACACCGGTGGCCAACCGGTGCACTTCGCCAAGCATGTTTCCCCCGAGTCGCGCACCAAAATCGAGCACGTGCACCTTGCCCCCGCTGATTCGAATATCGGTGTTGTAGATTCCGGATTTCAGGCCGATTGCCGTCACTATCTGCTCAATTTGACGTGTGGCTTCCGCAAGTATTTGGGTTTTGTGGCTAGATGGGGCCAAATTACCGATTGCGGCTTCGGTCGATTCAGTTATGTGCTGGTATTGGTCAGCGTAGGACGCAAACAGCAGCTTGCCGTCGTAGAAGATATAATCGCAGCCGAATTGGATACCCTCGCGCGCAATGTGGCTTTCAACGATCACCTTTTTCTTGATCGATTGTGATCGAGCGACGTCAATGGCCGCGGCAAGCTCTTCCCAGGTTGGATGCACGTTGAAGATGTGCAGGCCGATGCTGCCGGCGCGGTCGGCAGGCTTTACGACGAGCCCGTGCTTGGCATCCATCCATAAGGTTTGGAGGGTATGGAGGTCGTCGGCATCGGCAAATGCTGGCACCGGGTGGCCGCACAATCGCTGATGATGCCTGAACTGGAGTTTATCTTGGGCGACGGCGACAGCCTGCGGTGGGTCTCCCGGAAGCCCAAGACGGTCGGCCACCGCCGCTGCGGTAAGGGCACTGGGATCGGAGGCATACGAGATGATCGCATCCACACGCTCCTTTTGGGCGACCTCGTAGATGCCCTCTATGTCGGTGGTGCTGACGTTGTACGATACGTCGGCGAGGCGATGGCCGGGATTGCCGGGAATGTTGTCGGCTGTGACGACATACAAGCCTTGGTCTTTGGCGCGTTCGATGGCTACGACCTGGGCTTCGGAGGCGCCCAGCATCAACAGGCGTTGATTCATGCGCTCACTTTTCGATCATCTTTTCATTTGGGGACACCACCTTGCACGGGTTGCCGTAGGCCACCACTCCGGCTGGGATGTCTTTCGTGACGACGCTCCCCATACCGATGATGGTGTTGTCGCCAATCGTCACGCCGTTCTTGACCATGGCACCGGTACCCAAGATGCAGCCCTTGCCGATGTTGACGCCACTCGAAAGAACAACTCCCGGATTGATTTCCGTGAAGGCGCCGATTACGGCGTGGTGACCAATCGACGAACCCCTCTTTATGGTGGCACCAAATTGGAGCGTGGCATGCGACGAAATGATGACGCCGGGCTCAATGAGATTCCCCCCCTCGAGCACAGCAGTGCCAGGCCGGTACACGGTAGGGTGTACCAAGATGGAATATTGGTCGGCTTCGATTTGCTGAAGGTCTCGATAATAGTTGAAGACGGCATTTTTGGCCACCGGACCCACGACTCCGAAACTGATGCCTTCCTCAGGTTGCCCAACACGAGTTCCAGGTTCGTAGATATGGAATTCGTAGGGGTTGCCGTTCGTCATAAGAGGCTCGCCTTCAAGAGGAATGTTTTTGTAGAGGTGGAACCGTGACCGTCCTTCCGCTTCGAACCACATGTCGAAAATGACGGGCAGATACCCCCAGGCGCAGCCAAGCAGATTCATGTCATGATCCGGATTTGTTGAAAAAGCCTGCGTCCCTGAACTCGGACGACGTCATCAGATTGCTTCCATGGATGGTCATGAGGTCATGTATACGTTCGACAAGTTGTTTATTGGTGGCCAATGTCGTGCGTTCGGCATCCCACCAGATCGTGTCTTCGATACCGACGCGCACGCCAAGGCCCATTGCAACGGCGGCCGCATTCACGGTCAATTGGGCGGATCCAAGTCCTCCCAGGCTTACGCTGTGCATTGGCGGTATCATGTGGATTGCAGTTCCCATCTGTAGGAAATCGGCCTGAAAACCTGCAATATTGCCGAACAGGAGGTTCCAGTAGTAGGGTCCCTTCAAGATTCCACGGTCGATCAAATAATTGCCGTAGTTGATCATTCCCAAGTCGAAACATTCCAGTTCCGGGATAACACCGTATGCGTCCATCTTTTCGGCGAGCCGGACGATCATGTCGGGCTCGTTTACCGAAGCAGTCTTTGCAAAGTTGAGCGACGAAAGGGTGAGCGAACACATATCCGGCCTAAGCTCAATCACTTCCGACCGTTTTTCGAACTCCGACCAGTTGCGCCCCGAACTGCTCGCGCATACAATGAGCCCGGGGCAATGACGTCTCAAGCCTTCAAAGATCTCGCGATACACCTCGCCACGGTACGTCGGTGTGCCGTCGCTGTTTCGTGCGTGCAGATGGGCTATTGTGATCCCGATCTCGTAGGCCTGATGGGTCTGCTCCACAATTTCGGATGGGGATACGGGAACATGGGGTGTCATCGACTTGGTCGGAACCATCCCCGTCGGACAAAAATTGATGACGGTCTTCAGTGACCTCATAAATGTGGGGGCATGCAACAGGATTCGGGCAGGAAGAGTTGTTGATACAATAATTTCAAGTTAAGTATATGATAGGATAACTGATCCATGCTGATCGAATGAATACCTCATGTTTTTTTGTGTTTAACAAGATTTTACCGCAATGGTCCAACAGGATGAGACCCACGTTTTATCTTGATTGTCTCACGGCGACCAGCCTATTCTTGGGCTAGGGCATCTGCCGCACGATCGGTATCAATCGTCCATTGATGCTCCTTTGCGGCTTCTTCGTGAAAGTGATTCCATGAACTGCCTCAGTGTCGCAGTGACCCGATGCTTCGGTGTATCGGAAGTGTTATCCGAGGACAAGTGTAGACGCCTTGTATTTTCGGACACATCGTAACTATGGATAGTGCCCAGCGTTTTTGAAAGTTCATTTTCGTCGACCTCGGCGCCTAAGAACTGCATAAGGGGCTGGAGTCCATCGTAGCCCTTCACGACATCTTCGTATCGGATGAGGAAGGCATTTGAATGCTGTTCGGAGTATGCTGAAAATGCCTGGTCGGCCTTCTCGAGAGTGGCCTTGGTTTTGATGGGATTCGTGTGTTTCCACCAACCGCTTCTCATCACGTCGGCGTGAGTTCGGATGTTGAAAATGAACGCAGGATTAGGCAGTATGCGGCATAAGAAATCAAGGTATTCGTCCAATTCATCCAAATGGTTGATATACCGTATCTCCTTGAAGCCATAAACGACTTTTTGATCCGCATGACACTGAGCCCCCATGAGTTGTTCTCTGACGAGTGGCATGATTCCTGACAAAAACCGTTCCGGTTGCAGTTCGTTCGCACCATACCAAGGATTTTGGGGCGTATTTTTATTGTGGGGGTAGTCTGTCTTCTGTTTGGCTCTGGCCAAGGACTTCCATGTTTGATACAAATGGAAGCAAAACTCAAAATTCTCTCCAATTACACGTACTCCCTCGATCGAGTTGAGCACACCCTGCAGCAAGGTTGAACCGCTTCTTCCGTAAGTTACGATGAGAATGGAGCCGTAGTTCATTTGATGCTCTGTGTATGCGTGTTGCCGGGATGATATTGCGTTATGCTGTCTGAGTTTGAAATATCTGTCGATATGACTTCATGGGCCTTTAAGACATGCACGCCTGCCTGGCCGTGTCGAGGTACACGTCGACGCCGACCATCGTGACCAGACCGTACTTCCAGACGGTGCCCTCCCGGGCGTCGAACGGCGGAGTTCGGTTGTGCTAGATCAGCATACAAACCAGTTGTTGTTTCGAACAGACTCATGGCTGCCGCTGTTGCTGCTGCGCCATCAAGTCGGCGGTAAGCTCAGGGGTGCCCCATTCATCATATCCTAAAACTTCAAAATCTACACTGTAAATACGCCTGATCCGTTCGAACAGATCACGGTCGATTTCTTTTGATGCGGATTTCGATGCGTTGAGGCGTTTCGATTTGATCAATTGTAGCCTGCTTTGAAGCTCATTGTGCATTAAGGGACAGAGGATGTCGATGTGATGATCTAAAAATTCGATTTTGGCGACATAATCCATGTGGAGAAAGTACGGATCCGATGCTTGAAGGCACAGGAAGTGTGTTTGGTCACGCAAATGGACGATGGAACTCCGAAACGCTTGGTCTTCGCTCGCCTCGGCGAACGATTGCAGAGTGCGGAATACCTCGGGTTGCGAGTCTCTGAATCGAGCATCATTGTCGTTCTTGCCACCTGCCTTGAGGTAGTTATATGCAGATACAAACCGAGTGTAGGGATGTCTGACGAAAGCAAACTTGAAAGCCTGCATCGTGAAGTCGGGATCGCACATCGTGTAGGATTCAATCGTTCGGTGCCTTACCCCAAACCCGAATAACGTGTCCTTTACGGTTGATCCACCGGCCTTCGGAACGTGTATGAAGATGATGTTGTACCGCCGGAACACACTGGGTATCGGCTTTTGGAGTTGGGGGACTTCACCGTAAATACTTTTCTTGATATACCGGATAGCACGCGACAGTTGACGTTTCATAAACATTATGGATGTATGATTTCAAATCGGAAGGAATGCATCACCTCTGCCCAAGATGTTGATCCACACATCACCAGTTGAAGGTGCCATAGGTTTGAAATAATGCATCATTGGGTTCTTTATAGTAGGATTCCAGAAACACTCGGTCGTCGTGAGACAACTCCTGCACATAGGGACGTTGATGTTGAGGGAGGAGCGCAGCCTGCGACCAATCGAAAGGGTGAGCGCCCAGAAACAGACAGATTCTGTCTAAGGTCTCTGGTGTTTGTTCCGTTAAGTCCTTGAAGCCGACAATAAGCAGTTTATCGCGACCAAATCGGTCAGTGAACTTTTGTAACTGCGGCAAATAAATGCCACGTCGGAGAATGGAGGGCTCGAAGAATTCTGGATCCTTTGAAATTTCGAGTTCAAGGTCGATGCATTCGCGAAAGCTTGGAAATTCTTCACGGTTCTCGAAGAACAGCGCTTGCGTCAAGTTTCCATTCCGTCGGCTGGCGCTGTTGAGTGTGGCAGAAGTACGCCACCTCGGGAACATGGATCGGTAGTGGTTGTAGGCACTGTAGGCACGATCGACCGGATTTCGGAGGATTGCGATCAACTTGATGTTGGGGTAGACGCGGTACATGTTTTCGCATGATCCGGGATGGTACATATAAGCTGGTGTGGCCTCGAAATGATATGCGGCCCTGCCCCGGAAGTGCCGCCTGTACGCACGGTGATCCATCCCATAATGAATCTTGGTATTGAAATAGTGCACCTCTTTGATGACAGATCCCCTCATGTTGGGATGCTGGCAGAGCCAATGGAACAAGGAGGAGGTTCCGGACTTCTGGGCGCCAATGATGATGAAGGCGGGATCGTTAGCCCTGAAAAACAACAATGAAGGGTCGTTGAGATGTCTCCTTGCCGCATCAACCAGTCTCTTGGCGATCCTAAGCCTCATATCACGCTCAGTGCTACGTCGTCTGATTGAGCTTGGGCATCGGCCGCCCGTCGTAGGGCTTACCCAAGAATGCACAGAGCTTTTGCATGGAATCGGGATCAGCAAGGTTGAGCACGAGGAGATCACCGGGCCGATTGCGGAAATAATCCTTGACGATGTCGTTGTGCCGCAGGTAGTAGGCCTTCATTTCGTCCTCCGGGTATAATTCATCTTTGTCTAGACCGATTCCAAGCATTTGGTGTTTAAGCCAAGCGTATCCTGGGTAGTTGTAGGTGCTATGTTTGAGGTCGGCAGCTGTTGGGAGCCGGTGCTCACCAGTAATTTTTTCGTGACGTTTCATCTGGTAGCGGATTAACGACTGGTACCACTCGTCGGGTGATGAACGTACACTCAAGATGAATTTGGACCCGGGGAAAGCCGCATCCATCGCCTGAAATGTGTAATGGTACGAAAAGGGCACATCCTGGAAACCGTCGGACCGATGGCAGTATCGAATCAGGCGGCGGAAATCACGTATCCCCCAATCTCCGACCATCCGCTCGGCCTGGTGCTGATTCCCCATCCGATAGCCGAGGTCCGTCAACGCCTTGTACAGCGACGTCGTGCCCGTCTTGTTTTGTCCGATGACAAATATTTTGGGATTTTTCAGTCCAAGAAGGGATCGGCCATAGCTTATTGTAAAGTACCATAGTTTGACCGAGCGTTGCACGACCTTCCATTTGATGAACGATCGGACCTGCGCTGAAATGTCGGAGACTTTAGTGGCTGTATCGGGAGACGACATGAACCTTCTTGCTGGATACTTTTGGAATCAGGAATCGGGAAAACGACCCCGAATGCTGCTTCGAAAATTTACAAACAAGTTCGGCAAGGTCGTCAAAAAATTAGCACAAGTTAAGTCGATGTAATTTTGTGACGCTTTGTGTGCACTTGATATAAATAGTGTGCAAAGGTGGCCGCCAGTTGGTGCGGCTACGACATCGTTCCGCACATCCGCGTGGTCAGCGATCCACCGTTGATTCGACCATCCGTTGACGCAGGGCGAAATACTCTGTCACTGCCCGTATCTGAACATCGTTTTGCCCGCCGTATCGGTTGATGTCCTCCATTTTCGGCCCTTCATCCAGCGGTCGCACATAGGTGAGGCCATGGTTTCCCAGGCACTGCTGGCGTACGCCGGCTTTTTGAGCCAAAGCCCAGAACCAGACATCGTCGGCGGTGGGACAGAGGTGCATTGCGAGGTCGGCGTCGAGCAGGAGGCTGTCGTCAAGCACACCGGGGGGGAACAACATTCCTGCACCGCTGGTGAGAAAGCACTGGCCGGATGGGGTATCGGGTCCGGCAGCGCCCCACTCGATGTATGGCATAAAGGAACCGTCGCGAACCGCGACCTCCCAGCCACGATGGCCAATCATGGTTCCTGGATGTTGATGGGCAGCATCCACCAAGCGACGCAGCCGCCATGGTTCATAGGTGAGGTCGTCGTCGAACGTCACGATCGTAGCCTCGGGGTACCTGTTGCGGACAGGCAGAAGCTTTTTGTAGCTTCGGATGTCTCGAGGGGTCCACAGGATTTCAAGGCCCCTCCTCATCTGTCGGCGTATGGTGCGAGGCAGGCGCCTGTCGGGGAATTCTTCTTCGGAGAGCACGAGCACGATCTTTGCCGGTGAAAGATCCTGCCGAAAGAGGGATTCGATGGCCATCCAGGCATGGTCGATGCGCGCAGGGAAGGATGTGAGGCTCACAATCAAGTTAGGGTCGTCGCCTGGCCGAAGCGGTCGGAAGGTAAGCCGCATGTTTAGGAGTCGTAGCGCATCCCTCAGCGAGACGATCGTGGAGAGCAACCTGCTTTTGAGATTATGGGTCGTCAATTCTGCAACCGGCATGTTATTGACCCTTCATTCACGATGTTTTCAACTTTTCGGCCATTTGAAGGATCTCAAGGTCCGTGCCAAATTGAAAGTAAAAGTAGGGGTCGTCCATGTTGAGTGGTCGAACCCGGCCGTACCCGAACGGAAGATGGTCATATCCCCTCGCAACCTTTCGGGCTACCCGCATCAGAAACTCCCCAAGCTTTTGCGGAACCTTGTTCGGACTCACGTATAAACCACCATAACCCGGGATTTTGCGCAGCAAGGGCGACGCGGCGATGGCAAACTTGGTTTCGGGCGACAAGATGTTGTCGCTCAGGTGGATCTTCGACAGATGGTGGACAAACGTACTAATGTGATCCTTCTTGACGATCATCAAGCTTTGCTGAACCGGTTGAGGCGTGCCTACGCCCGAACCGAACATGATGCCGCCCTGCATGGATGCGATGGCTGCTTCGATGATGCCCGGGCCGTAAATGAGTGAGTCCTGTTCGATGTAGACCCAATAGTCGACATCTTCTAGAAGCGTGTACATCATTCCCAGGATATGTGAATACGTGATTCCGGCATATTTGCCGGTCGACCGCGTCGAATGCCCGGGGTTGTGGTCCAGCCGAACCCAGTGCACGTTTTTTGATTCCAAGTTTGCAGGCGTTACCGGAGAGGCGCTGTCTATGATGATGATTTTTTCCGGTTTAGTGAATCTTTCCACGCATTGGTACCACAAGTCGAAGAAGCCTACCTGTCGGTTTTGGCTGGATCCCATCTTGACCGCACGATCATCGGACGTATCGTTGTCGCACCACCAACCGCTCGTGATGATGTATCGGTAGGGTTTAGATTCATTCATTAGGTTCGTATTGCTGCACCAAAGAGTCGGTTGGACGATTCGTTATTAAATATAGTCACCAGAAGCCGTAAGGAAAAGTCGTTTACAGGGCGATGGCACATCACCGGGTTCTGGTTCCCATTGAAATGCATGTCGGCCATCGATATTGTGAAAACCTAAAGGCGAGATTGATTGGGGGTTTCGAAAAACTCGTCTCCCAATACGTGCAACCAGAATCCTTTGCCGTAATGCTCCCATGCGTGGCAGCCAAATGGCAGAGCACCACCGGCCAGATCGTACATTTTTTCGGGCGCCACTTCAAACGCAAACCTCAGCGCCTCCTGTGGAGACGGGACCGTGAATGCCTTGTGAGAGGCAGGTGCAATCATGCCCCAAAAATTATCCTCATGGATCCGCGGGGTGAACGGCCAGAAATTGTAGGAGTATACCACTTGGTGTTTGATGAACCTGAGCAAGTCGGTCCACTTTCTTCCCGATCGTATCCAACGTGTGTGGGGGGTGTATCTGGGTCTTGAGAGAAAACGGAGCGCATCGGGGACAGACCGTAACGAAAACCCACCGTTGCCTACCCCCATTAGGGTATAAGCTGGGTCGGGCCTGCTGAAGCCCTTGAACCATGGGGCACCGACGTAGCTGTAGCCGGAGGCACACCATGCCTTGAGCTCATCGCGAAGCACCAGTGCGTCTGTCTGAACTACCAATACATACTGGTAATCACGGAAGGCACTGTAGAACCTTCTCGACATCATCAGACGGTTGTAAGACTTAATTGTGGCAAAATCGGTATCAGGAAAGAATCTGTAATTGAGCGATCTGCCTCCATGTGCCGTCGGAGGGATCCCCTCCATCTTCTTCGGACCGACCCAGAACAGATCATGGGCCCCGAGCAGGTCGATGGTCTTACGGACGGAGAATTCCTCGCTCGGCGCGAGCGGCCAACGGTGGACGGGTATCACGACTGCGCATGTGGATGTGGATTTCAATGAATCAGTGAATTTTGTTGATGACTGGTAGGCCTCGCTTTGTTCGTTCATCACATACGTGGTGCCATGAGAAGATAGTCACATTGTTTCAAATCGGAATGGATGCCGAAGGAATCCGTTTGCTCCAAGTGCATGAGGGAACCGTCGCTGTGCTTTTTGATCCGATGGATCGTGTACCCCAATTCTTGGATCACCTTCTCCAGTTGCTGCTGTCGTTTCAGGCGGGTGATATTGTCTTTCGTGTAAACCGGCAGCACCTCAACGATGATGTGCGGCAAGTGTTCTTTGATGATCCCCAAAAGGCCAATGACAACACTATACTCAGCCCCTTCAACATCAATTTTTATCGCTGATATATGTCTGTCTTGAAATAGGTTATGGAGATCTTCACCTCCCAAGCACGCCACGTGCATTCGATTCGTGACATTGGCTTCGTTCCTGAATCCCGGTATAATGGATGCCGAACTGTCGGCCTTCGATTGCGAGAAAAGTGATAGCTGAAAGAGTCCGCTCGTATCGGAGATGCCGATCGGCAGGATCACCACATCGCTCCATGTGTTTACCTCGACCAGGCGATGCACGTAGGCGACACATATCGGGTTGGGTTCGAACCCGATGTATTCAAGTTGGGGGTATATGCGTTTTACGGCCATCAACGTCTGGCCAATGTTGACTCCTACGTCCACAAATACCGTGCCGGGAGGTAGGCCCAGGGTAGCCAGCAGATCCGGCATCCAGGTTTCGGATCGTTCAAGATGTTCAAGTCCCATTGCCCCGTTCGTCGGTATTCGTATCCGGGTTCCCTTATGGTTGAGGTTGTAGATCGTGTTGATACGCCATAAAAGGTTGAGTTTTCGGAGTATGCGATTAAAAAGGGTCATGAAGGCAAAGCTGATGTATTCAGTTTGTGGAGATTGAGTATCTGGTATAAATAATCATCGGATCTCATCACCGTGACATTTTTTTGACCCACTCCCATGTTGGCCTCGGAGAAAGGCACCGAACGATGCCAATCATTGACTTCGAACTGGTGTTACCCAACAAAAGCGCATAGGCATACCGAAATGCGGCCATCCACCGGCGCCCACCAAGTTCGTAGGCCAGGGCCATTTCGGCGTGGTACGCACCCCGCGTGGGTGGCGACAATCGGGGTGCCGTTTGGAGTGCTTCAATCAGGTGTTCCACGCGTGCATTGGCCTCCGTCACGCTCAGACCCTTCTCGAGCAGTTCGCGCTTGGCATCAAAAAAATTGGCTGACCGTTGCCGGAACTCCTCTGTTCTGCGGCTTTGGGAGCGCCGGAGGCGGCGGTACCAGATGAGTGGTTTGCCCACGTGCACCAGGCGTGCCACCGACGCGATACCCATGTACAGGTCGCCGTCTTCGATGCTCTTTAGGCGAGGGTTGTACCCCCCTATCATTTCGAGGCAGCTGCGGCGCATCACCGTGCCGGGATGCAGCATCACATAGTTACCCTGGCGGACGATGTCGGTGACGTCACCCTCATGGTTGCAGAAGTTGTGTTGATTCGTGAGATGCCCCCCCTCGGTCATAACGATGCAACCGCCACCGACGGCACCGATGGCCGGGTCTGACTGGATCACAGGTACAACCGTCTCCAACCATGTCGGCAGGGCGATGTCGTCGCCATCGAGGATGGCTACAAAATCCGATTCCGACGCTGCGATGCCCGTGTTGAGAGCAGCCGGATACCCCTGGTTTACGGTATGCCGTAGCACGCGCACATGGGGATGTTGTGCGGCCAATTGCTCGGCCAGGGCCAGAGAGCCGTCGGTAGAGGCATCGTCAACCAAAAGGTGCTCCTTGGGGGGCAGCGTCTGCCGTGCCACCGACTCGACGGTCGCTCGCAAAAAGCGTTCGTTGTTGTAGAAGGCGGTGATAACGATGGTAGATGCCATGCTTGGTCGAAAGGATTAGCCTTCGTGTTGTGATCTGTCAGACTCCGGTTCGGAATCACCCGGTCGCACAAACTGAAAGATACACAGGCGGTAGGGCATCTTCGCGATCGCATCGATATCGTTCGTCACGTCAGTAGATGCCATGATGGCGTTGCCGTCCAAAAAATAGAGTCTTTTCAGGATCAACCCATGCACTGTTGCGGTTTCGACGATGGTCCCGGGGCTAAAGATGCGGTGTGCGTTGAATTCAACACGCTGAATGCCACACGGTACCGACAGCCAAAGGCATCCATCCGGCGAGAGCAGCGAGGCGAGCGACGCAAGGCCTTTTTTCCATCCGTCGGGGTCGATCGCGTCGCCGTACCTGCCCAGGCCGATATGTTCCAAGGTGTGGAGACACGACACGCAATCGGCCACGCCACAGTAATGTTCATTGGGGTTGGTGATGTCCCATTGGGTAAACGTTACCTGTTCAATGGGGGATTTCAAAGTGCGAATGTCCATGATTTCGACCTTTCGCACACATGCCAAATGAGCGATGAATCCGTCAATGCGCGACCCGACGTCGATGTGCCGCTTGGGGTCCTGCTCTATGATCTGCTTGGCAACGAACAGATCCTGCCAAAAATATTCCCCAAGCGATCCTGGCGCAGATGAGCGGTCTGTCAAAACTGGGAAGAACCGGGTGGGCCATGACGTTCCTTCGCTCATGGATGCAAACCGTCTGTAATCGGCAAGATACTGCGGAATAGCACGTATCGATGTGGTCAGTTTCCGAACATCAAGGATGGTGAAATTCAGGACACGTTGATATCTGCCAAGTCCTTTCAACACGGAATTATACCCCCTTGCGATCAAGCTTCATCCTTTGGCTTGATCGAAGTACTCGTTTTAACAGGGCTTTTGCCCTGTTTTGCAGCGTGTAGGATTTCTGTCTTCCGTATTCAACCCACACCTGCCTACTCCGATCGCGCATGAATTCGACGACCTCCATCGTGTCTGGAAGGATGTATATGACATCGTTCAGGACATAAACCTGGTAGGCATCGGGAACAACTTGAACGATTTCCTTGAGGGTGGGCCACTGATGATAGGCGTGCGGCAGAGGTGGTGGCGATGTGAATAACCGTGCATCGTCGATAAGAATGGCGCAGTTGGTGACATTCGACTCAAAGATGCAATGCAGTTCTTCCAGGAGCGGACATTCATCTTCAGCACCATAGGTCATACCCCCACACCAATGGGCATCCAACCAGAAAAGAATGTTGTCGTTCGTTGCCACAAGGCCGGGTAAATGCTCGCGCGTGTCTCCCTGTAAAAGACGTACATGATCGAAGCCCGACAAGGTCTGCCTGGCAATGCCGGCCATCGTTTCCGACTTTTCGATGGTGTACACCTTGCGGTTGAACGTGCCCAACAGACGCGCTGTTTCACCCTTGTAGGTCCCGGTTTCAACAGCTGTATCAAGACCAAGGGCATCACACAGCCAACGTGTCTCTTCTTCCGGTATACCAAAATGTACGATGCCCATAGAATGATTTATACAAAGGGGGGATCGTAATATAAGCATCCATCATTGTCGGTTTTCGACGTTTATCACCAACAAAGACACTGTAATTTTAAAAATCGACTGGATTAACGTAATGCCTCTTGCACGATCCCATGAACGAACGCTTTGTATCCCTCGATGTCGGGGAGCCTGTCGAGCAAAGGCGTGGAGCACAGGACATCCAAACGTTCGGATGTCAGTTGTTGGGCCAATGCCTCTGCATACCCGAGTTTGGCAAAATCAGCCATGTTGATGTACGAACCGGGCAGAAAATCGACCGTGATGTTCTGATCCGCCCACGTGATGGGGATGCACCCAGCAGCAAAGCTCTCGGGTACTTTTTCGGTGTAGTAACCCGGATACATGCTGTTCTCCGGGCACAACGAAAACATATAGTTTGTCAGGATATCTTCCTTGAAGAAACCGCTTGAATTATGGTCCATGATGCTGTTGTCAAAACATTTGCCGTATCCGTCGACGGGAAGCACCTTTTGGAGCTCAGTATAAAGCGTCAACCGTGGCTCCACCAAATGTGAGGTGATCAAGGCAGCTTTAAACGGACGGCTTGTCACCAGGCTTCCAAGTGGCTGCATGAGTACTTCAGGATCGATCAGCGAACGCATTCGTTGGGATGGACTCCTGTTGATGCCAAACCGGCTCCAGTCGAGACTACCCCACCAGTTTGGAGCCCTGAAATGGCGATTACTCTCAACCCCAAGGTCAAAGGAGATCGAATAATCGGCCTGCACAGTATTATGACGCCTATTTTCGCCGCTGTGAAAAACGGTGATTTTGGGCTTTTTCCGATAGGTTACGGTCGCTTTGTCGATAACCCTCCTGTATAAGGGCTTGTACGGGGTATAGGGACCAATAATCACCATGTCTGCCTTCGATTCGTCAACGATGGCAACAGGCACTGTAGAGACCACGCGAAGAATGCTCATGAAAATGCTATTCGTGGCGTAGCCTTGGTACTGGTTACGGATTGCGATGTTGAGTGTGCGCTTTGCCATTTGGTATCTGTCCTATGTTGACAAATCAGCCAGATTTACATTGACGATACAATGGGATCGCATTTCAATCACTGAAGGTGATCCAAGATGCATCAATACCTTCTGGAAACCACTCATTGGTGCGACGTCCAATCCAGTATTTTGGCGCTATAAACAGCTTGGCTGAGTCTTCGTTTTGTAGAGTGCAAGTTCTCGACATCCACGCACCACAGAGTGCGAACGAGCTTGAAGACAATATGCCGTGACGACACATACCCATGATGGCAAGATCGACGACAGGCGGGTTCTCGGAGAAAAACATGTCATCCGACTCTTCGAAAACATCCCTGACATAATAGATGTCGTCGGTTAGTACGACAAATACCGGATTTTGAATGGTTTTTCTTACCTGTTCGATGTTTCTGCGATACCAATCGAGTTCCAACACGGCTGGAGCGTCTGGGCTGGGCCATTTGACGTAGTCGCCACGACGCACGTGCACAAACACGACCTCGTGTTTGTCGGGGTCCAATCCCTTACTCCTGAACCATTCGGTCGCCTGTGCAACGGTATCAGCTTTCAATTTGAAGATCGGTGGATCGTTCAATAGGTTTTTGTGTTGGAAATACGCAGGCTCCATGAAGTGGATGTTGGGAAGGATTCCCTTACGGACATCTACGATGTGACGATCAACCTCCTGAATTTCCCTGATCCTGCCTATGATGCGCCATTTTGCCAAATTGAAGAGCCATAGCCGTAACAACCTGTACATACGATTAGATTCAAATAGATCTTTTCGATGCACGAATATTGCGTCGTCGGGTGCGGCCGACTCGGCAAGGGATTCAAAACCAAAATAGAAGATGCGATCCTTAGGGAAATAATTCCTGATTCCGTGGTGTTGAAAGAGCTGGTTTCCGAGACGACCGCATTCAAAAAAAAAGATCATGAGGCAACAGCCTGTAGTGATGGTTTACGCATTACCACAAATTTGACAGTGAAGATACGATATGTTACGATGATTGCATATCCATCCAGAAGGGTTGGGAAGTCGTCTGCTAATGGAAATGTGATTTATGTAGAAGGTCCATCGCCGACATTTCGCTTCGGCTATAAATGCAAGGTCCTTCGCCGACACCTCACTTCGTTTCGGTGTGTCAGCTCAGGATGACAATGTCGACACGTTTTGGGGAGAAGGTCCTTCGCATACATTTCGGCGCTTCGAGAAGAAGGTCCTTCGCCGACACCTCACTTCGTTTCGGTGTGTCAGCTCAGGATGACAGTGCCGCGTTTTATATGGAGAAAAGATGCCTCGCTTGGTCCCTCGTTAAACTCGGGATCTACGACCCGGCATGCAAAAGGGCGACCCCGTAACTTCGGAGCCGCCCTTAAAGTCCCCCCTCTCTGCGACAGTAGAGAGGGGCCGGGGGAGAGTCACTTCAGCAGCGTCGCCTTGCCCGTCATCACCTTGCCTCCCGCCGTCAGGCGCACGATGTACACACCGCTGGGCAGGCCCGAGGCGTCCCAGGCCACGGTGTGCCGCCCGGCGTTCATGGTGGCGTCGACCAGCACCGCCACCTGGCGGCCCGTCACGTCGTACACGGCCAGGCGCACCGGACCGGCCCCCGCCAGCTCGAAGGGCACCACGGTGGCCGGGTTGAACGGGTTCGGGAAGGCCGCGCCCAGGCGGAAGTCCGCCGGCAGGTCGGACCCGTCGCCGGGATCGTTGGTGCCGATGCCCCCGCCGCTGCCGCCCGTGCCGCCGTCGTCGTCACCGTCATCCTTGGCGTCGAAGCGCCTGGGCGTGAGCCCGAAGTCCGGACCCGGCGTGAGCACGTACGAGGCGGCCAGCACGCCGGCCACCGGCGTGCCCTGCGGGTCGCGCACCACCGGCACACTGCCCGGCTGCGCGGCGAACTCGGCCGGCGTGTGCAGGCTCAGCCACTGCGAGATGCCCGCCACGGCCACCACCGCCGGCGCGTTCGACAGGCTCGAGGCCGTCGGTCCGTACCACGGTCCGCCCTCAAGCACGAAGACAAGGTCCAGGCCCTGGCGCCAGGTCCCCATAGAAGCCCCCCCCTGTCCCGGGGCACCCGCCCCGGGCACCACCGTCGCCACGCTGCCCCCCGCCGGGCTGTTGGCCAGGATGGTGCGGCCCAGGCTGTCGGTGCCAGCCATCTGCAGGCGGGTGTGCGCCGCGGTCAGCGGCCGGGCGCCCGGGGCGCTCGTGCGCGCCAGCGCCGCCGGACCCGAGAAGAAGTTGTTGCGGTCGGAGCGGGCGTCCCCGTCGTCGTCCAGGCGCGTGCTCAGGTTGGCGTAGGCCGCCGCCGTGGCGAACGTCCACGCCAGGTCGGCGTCGACGGCCATCGGCGGGTTGGCCGCCGCGTGCGCCGCGAACGACGAGCCCGCGTGCTCGCCCTCGCCCAGCACCACCCGGTGCGCGCCGGACCACGGCCAGCCCACGCGCAGCGAGTCGGCCACCCCGGCCGGGGCCACCAAGTACTCCCCGGCGGGAAGCTCCGCGAAGGTGTACGACCCGTCAGCACCCGTCACGGCCGTGCGCTCGAGCTGCGCGCCACGCGCGCTCCTGCCCGTCAGGCGCACCTGCTGGCCGGCCAACAGCACGTCGGATGACTTTTGGTACAGGTGGTCGCCCGTCGTGTTGCGGAACACCGAGCCCGTGATCGACGAGGTCCTCACCTCGGGGGCGGCCAGGGCATCGAAGGCCACCTCGAACAGGACCGTGGCCGAGAAGCCCGACGTCACCAGGACCTGCACGGGATTGCGGCTCACCGCGCTCCAGTACTCGGCCAGCACCACGCTCACCAGCCAGTTGCCCGGCTGCAGGCCGTCCACCCCGAACGCCCCGTCCTCGTCCAGGCCGAGCACCATCGGCTCGGAGGCCACCTTGGCCGGATCGCCGGCGCCGTCGTCGGGACCCGTGCGAACCAGCTGCACCTTCAGCTCGCGGAAGTCGCGCACCGTCGGGTCGTCCGTGGTCACCTTGGCAACCCGGACCACAGAGCCGTTGATCTCGATGGGCATGTAGTTCCCGAAGTCCCTGCCTGGATACGAGCCGCCGCTCGTGGCCACCACGTAGTGGAAGCCCCCTTCGGCCGGGCCCGGCTGGCTCTGGCGGGTGGACATGTCGCGGTCCTCGTTCACGCTGTAGTGGCCCGGGGGCACCTGGGCGAAGCCGTACCGCCCCGCACCGTCGGTGTACGTGTAGGTGAGCACCTGCCCATTCAGGTCGCGCAGCTCGATGCGCACGCCCTCCACGCCTGGCTCACCGTCACTGCGCCGGCCCGACCCGTCTAGGTCGTGGTACTTGGTGCCCGAGATCTCGGCGAACCTCCAGTTGCCGAAGTCCAGCCGCGCCGAGCGCACCTGCGCCCCCAGCTGCACGTTGTAGAAGCCCTCGCCCCCCGGGGCCGACTGCACCCAGCCCGGCACGAAGGCCTCGCGCACCTGCCACACCGCGTCCGGCAGCCCCTCGATGCGGTAGTAGCCCTCGGCGTCGGTCACCGCCGTGAACGTGCCCGCGCCCGACTGGGCCGTGATCATCCAGCTCTCCACGCCCGGCTCGCCCGCATCCCGAACACCGTTGCCGTTCAGGTCGTTGTACTTGTAGCCGTCGATGAAGTTGCAGACTTCCTCGAGGGTGTGCGATGCCGACTGCACGAGAGGGGCCGCGTTGAAGAACATAAGCAGCACGTCGAACGACCCGCCGTTCACCAGCTTCGGTGCATCGGCATCCGTCCGACGGATGTAATCGCCTGGCTTGCGCTCGACGTAGCGTGAAGTGGAATCCGACACCACCTTGTCGCTTTCGAGTGACCGTATATAATTCGATGAGCCAACACGGATGTTGAAAACGTTCTCGAGCGGCACCTCGGGGGTCTGATCGACGCCGAGGGTGTAGACGAGGCGCATACGGTCGCTGAAGGGTGGATCGCTCGCGTCAGGATCGAAGGGCACGATAGTACCATCGTCGTAAAATGGCGCCATGGCCCACATCGTGCGCTTTGGTTCGACATAAAATTCATAGAGGGGGCCCGCAGCGTTCGGGTCGGCCATCGGCACATAGTGGGTGCCCGTGGAGTGGAGGTCCTCCAAGATCGTGTAGGCATAGAAGCTGCCCATGATGATGCGATCGATATCGACCTGGTACGTCAGCTCGGTGTCTTCGCGCACACCGCAATAGCCGCCCACGGTGGTCTTGGTGAGGATGGGTGTGCACACCGGCACAGCGGGGTTCGTGAAGCGGTAAGCATCGTTGGGGGGCTCGGCGGGTGGACCCGAATCCGCTTCGATTTCCCAGACCGAGAAGGTGCTTTGCAGTGCGCTCGACACGGCATAGCCGCTCACGTCATAGAAGTTTGAAAAGTAGACGGACCAACCGGCCGGCAGAAAAATGACACCTTGCACATCGGCAAATTCACCGTCGGGTTCGACCGTGACAACAGGTCCAGCAAAAGTGGTTTCACCAGAGGGTGACACCAAGTATGCGTTGCGGAATTGACTATCATGCATGCCATTGAACAGATATCCAGGTACCGGGTCGTAAAATCGGATCAATCGGTCCTCGTTGCTGGTGTTCTTGATGTGCCACAAGCCCATCAATTCGTCACCGAGGCGCACACAGTCGTACAAGTCGTTGGCGAACAGCGTTTTCTGAATCAGAAGCGGACCAGGTAGGCTGCCCTCGGTAATGGTGACTGTCGTCGATGTGCTGTAATCGCAGTCGATATTATCGTAAAACTGCACTGGGATGACGATTTGACCCGGTTCGCCAATTGCCCGCAGGCGCAGGCGCAGCGTCTTGGTCTGACCGGGGTATATCCACTCATGCGACAGTGGTTCGTAGCCCATCCAGGTCAGTGAAGACACCCGATTCAAGCTGTTCGTCAAATTTATGATCTGTGGAAAGACTCTGCCGGATGGGTGATGGCTGTCGACGAGCTGGAAATGCCGGAACAGGTCGGTCGTGGGCAGCTGCTGGGGATTGAAAAAATCGTCGATGTATCCGATCACGACGAAAAACGAGTGCTTTATTTCGTCCGACGAGTTAGTGATGTCCACATAGAGGTCGATCTCCTCGCCGACGGCCACAGAGCTTTGCGATGTGTATATGTTCAGTGAGGCCGGGAAGCACTGCTGTGGGCCGTATTGGGCGTGCAAACCCGAAGACGAAACGGTCATGATCATAAGAGCCACAGTACAAGCAAAAAGTGGCCGTATAGCATCATGGATGCTGTTTGACAGGTTTTTTAAAGACATTTCAGTAAAATTTGAAGCCAACGTGACAGCTCGCCGGGAGATGTGTCCATCCATTGTCCCAGCCGTAAATTGTTATCCCCTTCAGCTTGAGTATAACAAATTAATTTGAATTTGATAGGATTTGGTCAGCGCGTCCGGCGTGCAACGAGGTGCATGGTGATGCCGGCATCACTTACATAACTGGAGATCTCTGCTTGCTATCCGCGAATTTCGGCGGCCAGTGCATCGACCGAGACAAACTCGACGTCCGGCCACTTTTGGACGATCTTCCTGAGCAATTCCCTCAGCTGATTGAGGCTCTCCTGCCTGTTTTTGGGATCGATGTGCCCGCAAAAGTTAACTCTGTGGCTGCTGATGACGGCCGGTTTCTTCCAAAAAAAGGCCGCCTTGATCTGATTGAAGGTGGCATTTACCCAATCGATCGAACTGCCGCCTGGTTCAAATAGGCAGTTTCGGACGATGGTGACGAATTCCGTGCCCTTATTCATTCCCATCACGTTCGACTCCATGCGATAGGCCCCCTCCCCCAAATGAACGTGCTGCCTGCGTGGTCTTTCGATGGCACGAATCCCCTCCCTTGCCAAGAAGTCATGTAACTGTGGGTGGAGATGCATCCCTGGAGGAGTGAACGTTTTCGGAGGGTAGCCATACACCCTTTTGAATGCTGCCAATCCGTCAAGAAGGATGCTTTTGTGCTGATCAACTTCAGAAGGATTCCAAAACGCAAAAGACTCGGTGATCTCCACACCCGGATAGCGCACATGTCCCGGCATTGCAGTAAGGGAGCGCTGTTCCAGATTGGCCATAAGCACGGGATTTTCTTCTGCCAGCAACGCATTGAACACGTTGATGTTGATGTGCTCCCTTCCGTGGAACTGAGGTCGGATCAATCCACGGTCAATTCCCTCATGAAGAAGTTGAAACGCGCCCTCGTAGGCGTCTGGATCCTCGGCCGCAACATATTCGAATGTTTTGTCAAGCGGTTGGGGGACATATGCTTTCCTATCGATGCTTGCATCATAGTCGGTGTTGCACGAGAGCGCATAAGTGGTGAATACGGCATGGCTCCCCGCACCGTCCTTCACCGATTGCAACACATCAAACAGCATCTCATAATCGAGTCGGGTTTCGAGCGTGTCGAGGGCGTCGAACCGGCCTTGCAGTTTGATCCCTTTACGCTCGATCTTCAGTTTCGCCTTGGCATTGGCGAGCCGCACGTTTCCATAGTCGTCGACGGCAAAACAGACGATTTTGCGGTTGGTGCGCCACCCAGTGATATTTTTGGCGTGATTTCGAAACGAGGTGAGATTCATGACCGATAAGATATCAAACCGGACGCCATAGCAGATGGCCAAATTTGACGTTCAATCAAATGCATCACAATGGAAGAAAATTTGTATAAATGGACGCCATCGATTGCAGTGATATTTCAACATCAAACGATTGGGTTGTTTCGTATGCCCTTAAGCCCATAGAATTGCGCAACGGGGCATCATGATATAATTGGATAATGTGTCCGACGAAGGCGTCAATGTCGCCGTGTGTATAGAGATATCCGTTTACTCCGTCTTCGACGAACTCCCTATGACCTCTGTCGTCAGAGGCGACAGCAGGCACGCCGCACATCATTTGTTCAACCAATCCCAACCCAAGTCCCTCCTGTTTGCTGGACGAAATGCCGACATCGGCGATCGCTGCCAGCAGATCTACATCGTTCCTGAAACCCAAGAACATAACGACGTCATCAAGATGCGACGAGTGTGCAAGCTGTTGCGTCGTACCGTGCAAGATGCCCGTTCCTGCAAACAGCACTTTCAGGTTGGGAATCTTTGATTGCAGATACGGTAAGGCCCTGATGATGAACGCGTGGTTCTTTCGGGGTATGAACTCGGCGATATACAGAAGAATGAATGCGTCCGGATCGAAACCAAATTGGGTCCTACGTTCCTTTCTTGTGGCGAGATCACATGGTTTGAAGCGTTTTGAGTCGACACCGATACCTTTGATGTGGAAAACTTTGCTGCAAAGCAGCCTCCGATGGGCGCGCCGGAAGTCTTCGTCGTTGATGGTCACAATCCCGTCGGTGACCATACTGAGCACGAATTCGACCGGAAAATAGAGCAACCATGGCAGCACCCCTGCACCTCGGAAAAAGTGGAACCCATGCGCCGTGTACAATACCTTTGACCCACGTCTGCGAGACGAGATGGCGGCCAGCCTCGCCAACATGCTTGGGATCGGGGTATGACAATGGATCAGATCATAGGATCCGTCATCGATGATTTCCTTGAGTTTTCGATACGTTCTGAGCAGTTGACGAGGTGATATCGAGCGAGGGAAAGGCAGATTGAATGTTGCGGTCACGTCGTCGAAGGTGAAACTCCCACGTTTCTCGACGGCAATGTCCACGCGGCACCCATGCTCCTTCAGCCACCGGATGTACGGCACATGAAACGTGGCCAAATGGGTGTCGCTCGTTGCGACGTAGAGAACCTTGATCATAGTGTGGTTAAAAAATGCCTACTGCAGGTTCCGTCTGTGTTTGAGGCAATAGTCCAATACCTCGTCGGTAAACCTTCCAAAGAACGGTCTTCCATGATATTGGGCGAACCGGATGGTGCCACCAAATAAGTTGACCTCAAGAGGTCTCCACCGTTGATCTGCGTCGTAGAGGAAGTCGAAACCAACAATTCGTGCAAATGGTATTCGATCACACAAGCTGACGGCTTGATCGATGAGTTGCTTGTATTGGGGTAAAACCTTGTCAAACGATTGTCCTGTCTCGGGATGTCGGTCATATTTCGATCCATATTTATCGACGGCGTACCCATTCATGGTACCATCTTCTGTTACATAGGTCACTATGCCTCCACTCGTTTCATTGTCAAGAGAAGTGCCGAGTGCCATACGAAGCACCGATGTGATAAAATACCATTTGTTGTCGGATACAGACCGGTACATATAGATTCGTGTGCTCACTGGCTTTCCTCCCGTGATCGAAGCGTAATCGGTGTCAAGGCTGATACGATCTTGAAGCACCACATCCGAATGCCCGTGAAGCATCTTCGAAATGGAGTTCAAGTTTGGGGAAATCAGAACATCACGTCCGCCATAGGAACCACGGCTCGGCTTGATGACAAGTTCCCTCGGATTCAACCTCGACAAAATCCGGTCCACTTCGACCTTGGTCAGCACAGTGAAGAGATCATCATAGCACACGGAGTCCATCTTGTTGACATGCACCTTGGGGAACCCTGCGTTGTCACCGAACCAATGATTGTAGATGTTTTTGACTTCCAACATCTTGACAAAATCGGTTTGGTTGAGGATCGGTTCAATGTAACTGGCAAAAACCTCCTCCGGAATGACATGAGTGTCGATCGTACCGGAGATGTTCGAGGATACTCTCAGAGTGTCCATGTTTATCCTGCTGCTCAAACTCCTCCAATAGGTGCGGTGTTCCCTCTCCAATTGGACGTCAACATGTTGAAACAAGGTTGGATGGCGCTCCCTCATCGATCGATAGCGTCTTCTCCATGCCCTGCGGTTTCCATGCACCAAACGCCAGTGCCGCAACGTACGCACCAAGT